>JADLGX010000409.1 GCA_020849095.1 Candidatus Eiseniibacteriota bacterium | reverse complement strand
TTGGCGACGAAAGCCGGCGTCGCCGGACACGCAAATCGCTGCGCGCTCAATCGCCCTTCGCCAGCTCCCTCCGGACGGCCTTCGCCTCTTCGGGCCGTCCGAGCGCCTCGTACTCGGCCACCAGGTCCTCGCGGCCGGCGCGCAACCACTCTTTCGGCGCCTTGCCCCTCGCGAGCAGCAACTCGATCCCGGCGCCGCTCTCGGTGAGCGCTTCGGCAAAGCGCTGCTGGCGCAGCAGCGACCGGCCGAGCCGCAGCCGCGTGATACCCACGAACGCGTGGTCGGCGGGCAGGGTGGTGGAGTAGCGCCGCAGCGCTTCCCGAAAGTGCCGCTCCGCCGCGGCGGGCCGGCCCCGGTCCATGTCCACGGCTCCCAGGTTCGTGATCGCGAGCCCGATCAGGTAGTGCTTGTCGTCGAAGGCCGCCCGGTAGATGTCGAGCATGCGAAGGAATCCGCGCTCGGCCTCGTCGAATCGCCCCTGCTTCTGCGCCACGCGCGCCAGTTCGTTGAGCGTGGAAGCCACGCTCGGATGATCAGGCCCGTACACGCGCTCGCGGGTGCGCAGCGCGCGCGCGAGCGCGGCGCTCGCCTCGGCCAGCCGGCCCTGCGCCAGCAGCGCGCGCCCCAGCATGGTCAGGGATGCGGCGGTCTCGTAATGCTCCTCGCCGTACCATGCCCGATAGATCTCGAGCGCTTCGCGATCGTACCGCTCGGCCTCGGCCCAGCGGCCCCACTCGAACTGGATCGCGCCCAGGTTGAGCAGGTCGCTGGCGACGTGAGGGTGCCGCTCGCCGTGAATGGATCGGTCCAGCGCGAGTACCCGGCGGTTGAGCGAATCGGCGATTTCGAGGTTGCCGCTGTAGAACTGGTTGTTCGCGAGCGACGTGAGGGTCTCCGAGGCGTCGCTCGCCGAGACCCCTCCCAGCGAATCGTGCCGCGCCGTGCGGTTGAGCACCTCGATGGCCTGCGGATACTCGCCCTGCAGCTCGAGCACGCTTCCCAGCGTGCGCAGCGCGCCTGCCATGGCGGCGTGGTCCGTGGGGCGCCGGCGTTCGAGCGCGGCCACCGCGGAGCGCACGAGTTGTTCCGCCTCCGCGAGCCGCGACTGCTCGGCGCGCAACCAGCCCACGGCCACGATGCCGCGCAGGATGGCGGCGCTGTCCGTCACCGCGGCGCGCCGCCTTGCCGCCAGCGCGGCGCCGAGCAGCGAGTCCGCGCGGTCGAACTCGCCGAGCTTCTGCTGGATGCCGCCCAGCGTCTGCAGGAGATCGGCCTGGACCTGAGGCTCGGCGTCGAGCAGCCGGGCCTCGCGCGCGCCACGTTCCAGCAGGCTCACCACCCGCAGCGTGTCGGAGGGCCCGGCCGCCTCGTCGGCTCCTTCGAACAGCTCGACCATGAAGCGCTGGATGCGTTCGGCGCGCGCCGACTGCGCGAGCGCCGTGTTGCGCGCCTGGGTCAGGCGAATCGTGTAGCCCGTCACCAGCGTCACGACCACGGTGAGCGCCGCGGCGGCAGCGGCGAGCGGCCGCCAGTTTCGCCGTGCGAACTTGCCCAGCCGGTAGCCGGCCGTGTCGGGCCGGGCCTCGAGCGGCTCGCCCGCGAGGTAGTGGTCCACGTCGCGGATGAGCGAGTCCACGGTTCGATAGCGCCGCGAAGGCTCCTTCTGCATCGCCGTCAGGCACAGCACGTCGAGGTCGGCCCACGATTCGGCCCGGTCCCGCACGGGAGCGAAGCTCGACGGCCTCGCCGGCTCGACCTCGCCGATCAGGCGCTCCACTTCGGCGGCGGAGCGGCCCGCGAGATCGTGCGGTGTCCGCCCGGCGAGCAGTTCGTACAGCACCACGCCGAGCGAATACACGTCGGTGTGCACTCCCAGCGTGCCGCCGCGAACCTGCTCCGGCGCGGCGTACGCGGGCGTCATCAGGCGCAACTCGGTCCGCGTGCGCGGCGTTCCGGCGGCCGGCTCCTCCACCTGCCGGGCGATGCCGAAGTCGAGCAGCTTCACCTGCCCGCCCGCGGTCACGAGGATGTTGGCGGGTTTGAGGTCGCGGTGGATGACGGCACGCTGGTGCGCGTGGAGCACCGCCTCGCACACCGCGCGGAACAACTCGAGGCGCTGCCGGGCGCCCAGCGCCTGTGTGGCGCAGTATCGGTCGAGCGGCAAGCCCTCGACGTACTCCATGGCGAACCATGGCGTGCCTTCGGGAAGCACGCCGGCGTCGTAGATCCGCGCGATGGAAGGGTGCGTGAGCTGGGCGAGCGTCTTCTGCTCGGCCATGAAGCGCTCGCGCCTCGCCGGTGACGCCCATGCGTCGCGCAGGAACTTGATGGCGATCAGGTTGTGCAGGTCGGTTCGCTCGGCCAGGTAGACCACGCCCATGCCGCCTTCACCCAGCGCGCGCAGCACGCGGTACATGCCGATCTCGCGCGGCGGCAGGTTGGCGCCCTCGCCGAACGCCGACTGCGCCACGGGGCCGATGCCCCGGTCGAGCAGCGAACCCACGCTCGCATCCTCGCGGAGCATCCCGCGCACCTCCTCCGTGAGCGCGGCGTCCCCGGCGCACTCACGCTCGAGGAACGCGTCGCGCTCCTGCTCCGGCTGATCGAGCGCGGCGTGGAACACCTCCTGCGCCTGCCGCCAGCGTTCGGGATCCATGCCGTCCCTCGGCGTCACGCGAGCCTCACGATTCGCGCCGCATCTCGAGCGCCAGCCAGGCGCGCGCGGCGCGCCAGTCGCGAAGCGCCGTCGCCTCGGAGATGCCGAGCGCCTCGGCGGCTTCGGCCACGCTCAAGCCGGCGAAGTAGCGGCATTCGACGAGCCGCGCCTGGCGCGCATCGTTGAGCGCGAGCGCCTCGAGCGCCGCGTCCAGCGCGAGCACGTCGTCGCTCCACGGCGCTTCGGCCAGCACGTCATCGTCGTACGTGACCACCACGGCGTCGGCGCCACCACGCTTGAGCGCCCGGCGCCGGCGGCCGGCCTCGACGAGCACCTGCCGCATCGCGCGGGCCGCGATGCGACGGAAGTGCAGGGGTGACGTGCCCGCGAGGGCGGGGCTACCGCGCAGCTTGAGCCACGCCTCGTGCACGAGCGCGGTGGGGCTGAGCGTGGAGGCCACCTCGTGGCGCCGCACGGTTGCCGCGAGCCGCCGGAGTTCCTCGTAGCTCGCGCTGAACACCTCGTCGAACGCCTTCCGGGCGCCGGCACCCTCGTCGTCGCCGGGGCCATCCGGGAGGGGCCCGGCCGGTTCCCCTTCTTTGGAGTCGTCCGCTGGAGCCATGACGGTTTCCGCCTCGGGTCTGCGCAAGGAGGGGTACGGGGGCGAGCGTCGCGGAAGTATAGGCGGTCGGCCCGCTCGTCACGCACACGAACTCGGCGGGATCGGAGGGCTCCATGGACAGCAGCTACCAGCAGGAACAGCTCGGGGACGGACGGGTGCGGTTCAAGGTGACGGCGGCGTCGGTTCCGCCGGCCAGTGGCGCGCCGTTCGTGCTCGCCGCGCTCTTCGTCTTCATCGTTCTCGGAACCATGAACCGTGACGAGGGCGGGCTCGGGCTGATGATCCGCCTGGCGCTCGCGGGATTCGGCTCGGTGCGGATCCACCGCTGGACGAACCAGTGGTTCGCACGGGGCGTGGACAAGGCGCGCTCGCCGGGAGGGGAGTTCGTGGTGTCGCCCGGGGCCATCGAAGTGCAGGGAGCCACCATCACGCGCGAAGCGCTGCACCGGGTCCTCGTTCGAAACGGTATTCCGGACGTCCAGGAATACGGCGTGGTGAAGACGGGATCGATGCTGTCGGCGATGGAGTCCGGCGCGCAAAACGACCGCCTGGCCAATCGCGCCAAGGCCACGGCGGTCTCGTACGTCGTGTGCGCCGAGGCGGGCGGGCGTTCGACCGTTCTGGGCGGAGGCATGACCGAGGTGACCGCCAACGGACTGCTGACCGACGTCAGCCGGATCCTGCGGTTGGAGTGACCTGCCGGGGTGCGCCGGGCCGGGCACCCTTTCGCGAGCAAATCCCGCACGCTAAGCTGCCGCCCATGGCGCTTCCCGAACACCTGCAGCGGCTGCTGGCCGAGTGCGAAGTCACTCCGTTCAAGTCGTCCGGCCCCGGCGGCCAGAAGAAGAACAAGACCGAGTCGAGCGTGCGCGTGAAGCACCTGCCGAGCGGCCTCGTGCGCATCGCGACCGAGAGCCGCTCGCAGATCCGCAACCGCGAAGCGGCGCTGCAGCGCGTGTTCGACACGCTCGAGGCGCGCCGACGCAAGCCCAAACCGCGCGTGGCCACCAAGCCGTCTCGCGCCGCCAAGGAGCGCCGCGTCGAGACCAAGCGGCGCACCAGCGTCATCAAGCGCCAGCGCACCCGGCCGGCCGACGCCGAATAGCGCCGTGGCTGGCGTTCGCGCGTCCCGGGCAGGGCGTTGACACCCGCCGAAGCCGTGGGTCACCCTCCCGCGGTCCCATGCACCCGGCCCCCGGACTCGGCGCCGGCTGATCGTTCCGCTCCACTCCGCCCGTCTCGTGGGGGAATTTCGACCATGAACTCCGACAAGCCACCGGCCGATATCGTGGAAAGTCCGCGCATCGAGCCCCGGCTTCCCCCTGGACAGGTGCGCACCGAAAAGTGGCCCGTTCTGCATCACGGCCTGGTGCCCGATGTGGACCTGGCCGGTTGGGACCTGACCATTGACGGACTCGTCGCGAACGGCCAGCGATGGAACTGGGAAGAGTTCCAGAAGCTGCCACGAGCGCGCGTTCACAGCGACATCCACTGCGTCACGCGGTGGAGCCGCTACGACAACCTGTGGGAAGGCGTGTCCCTGCGATCGGTGATCGCACTGGCCGCGCCCAAGCCCGAGGCTCGGTTCGCCATCATCCACGCGGAGCAGGGGTTCACCACGAACCTGCCGCTCTCGGAGCTGCTCGCCGATGACGTTCTTCTCGCCGACAAGCACGACGGACAAGCGCTCACGCCGGAACACGGCTGGCCGCTGCGCCTGGTCGTTCCCCGCCGGTACTTCTGGAAGAGCGCCAAGTGGATCCGCCGGATCGAGCTGGTCGATCACGACACGCCCGGCTTCTGGGAGCGCAACGGCTACCACAACGAAGCCGACCCGTGGCGCGAGGAGCGCTTCGCCGACTGGTAGCCAGGCGCGCGGGAGGGCCGCGTGAGCGATCACGTGCAGCGCTGCCGCCGCATGCTCGACGACCAGATCACCCAGCTGGGAACGCTGCGCAACGCGAACCCGCGCGACGCCGGCTTCAAGCTGTGGCGGCAGAACACGCTCACCGTGCTGCAGCGCATCTGGCCGGGCGACTCCACGCGCTCGGAGCGCTTCCGCCGCATCGCGTTCTCGCCGTCGCACGGCAAGCCCGACGGGCAGACGCTGCGCGACTGGTACACGCGCGGCTGCACCGAGACCACGTCCTACCTGAACGCGTTGATCGACATGATCGATCGCGAGGGCGTGCCGCCCGCGCCCGACGTGACGCCCGAGGCGCTGCCTTCGTCGGCCTGCTCGCGTGAAGACGACTTTCCGGTGCTCGACCTGCCCGCGCAGGGCGGTGGCGCCGGCCGGCCGCTGGTTCTGGGGCAGAGCGACTCGCTCGCCGACATGGCCGCGATGCCCGGCACCGACAGCGGGCGCGAAGCGGGCGCTCCGGCGCCGCCGCAGCTGAAGGTCGAACTCAAGGGTCCGGTGACCACTCCCGAGGCGCCGATGTCCGTGAGCATGCCGCGTCCGGCCTCGCTCCAGGCGGAGCGCACGGCCGAGCCCCGGCCCGCGGCGGAGCCCGAGCAGGCGGCGGTCATCTCCCCAAAGCTGCCGCCCACGTCGGAGCCGCCGATCGTGACACCGTCGGTGCCCGCCTCGGTGACCCCTCCGGCCGGAACGCCGGTGGGCAAGCGCCCCGCGCGCCCCACCAAGGCGCGCAAGACCGCGGCGCCCAAGTCGAAGCTCAAGCTCAAGGACATGCTCGGCCTGGGATCGCTCGAAGCGCCCCGGCCGACCGCGCAGCCGGTGGAACCGGCGCCGGCTCCCGTGGTCGCGACGCCCGTGGCGGCCTCCGCGCCCATCGTCGCGCCGGCGCCGTCGGCCGATCCGGACGCCAACGAGCACGACCTGCCCGTCATGAACGACGCCGAGGCCGCGCAGGCCACGGAGGACTTCCTGCGCATGTCGCCCGTGCTGGGACTGCAGGGCAAGCCGGTGCAGCGCACCAGCGACGACACGGGATTCCAGGACCCGGACGCCATCGCGGTGGCCACGCTGGCCTCCGACGCCGGCCGGCTGGGAGTGCCCGACGACGCGCGCGAGAAGCTGCGCGATGCGCTGCTCGAGGTGGCGCGTCAGTTCGAGGCAAAGTCTCCGCAGTGGGTCGCGCTCCAGAAGGCGGTCACCGTTTCGATGGAACACCCGGAAGTGGCGCGACGGCTGATGCCGGTCGTGCTGCCGTGGATGCACCGCGCCGCCTGACGCGCCGCGCGGCGCGATTCCGGGCCGCACCCCTGTGCTACCTTTCGCATCGGTAAGCACGGAGGTGAGAGCGACATGAACATCGACCGGTTCACCGTCAAGTCGCGGGAGGCGCTCGAGCGCGCCCAGCGCATCGCGCGAGATCGCGCCCATCAGGAACTGCAGCCCGAGCATCTTCTCGCCGCGCTGCTCCAGGAAGAAGGCGGCACCACGCTGGCCGTGCTGCAGAAGCTCGGCGTGCAGCCCTCCTCGCTCGATTCCGCCACCGATGCCGCGCTCGCGCGGCTGCCGCGCGTGCAGGGCGGCCAGGCCTACCTGGGCGACGCGCTGCGCTCGACGCTCGACCGCGCCGAGTCGCAGGCCGAGCGGCTCAAGGACGAGTTCGTCAGCGTCGAGCACCTGCTGCTCGCGATGACCGATCCCTCGCAGCCCACCGGGGTGCAGCGCCTGCTCGCGCGCGCCGGTGTCACCGAGGAGGCGCTGCTCAAGGCGCTCGCGACCGTACGCGGAGGACAGCGCGTGACCGACGACAGCCCCGAGGACAAGTACCAGGCGCTCACCAAGTACGGCCGCGACCTGACCGCCGCCGCGCGCGCGGGCAAGCTGGACCCCGTCATCGGGCGCGACGACGAGATCCGCCGCGTGGTGCAGGTGCTCAGCCGGCGCACCAAGAACAACCCCGTGCTCATCGGCGAGCCCGGCGTGGGCAAGACCGCCATCGTCGAGGGGCTCGCGCAGCGCATCGTGTCCGGCGACGTGCCCGACTCGCTGCGCGAGAAGCGCGTGATCTCGCTGGACCTGGGCGCGCTCATCGCGGGCAGCAAGTTCCGCGGCGAGTTCGAGGACCGGCTCAAGGCCGTGCTCAAGGAAGTCACCAACGCGGACAACCGCGTGGTGCTCTTCATCGACGAGCTGCACACGCTGGTCGGCGCCGGAGGCGCCGAAGGCGCGGTGGACGCGAGCAACCTGCTCAAGCCCGCGCTCGCGCGCGGCGAACTGCACTGCGTGGGCGCCACGACGCTGGACGAGTACCGCAAGCACATCGAGAAGGACGCCGCGCTCGAGCGCCGCTTCCAGCCCATCGTGGTGGGCGAGCCCAGCGTGGAGGACGCCATCGCGATCCTGCGCGGGCTCAAGGAGCGCTACGAGGTGCACCACGGCATACGGATCAAGGACGCCGCGCTGGTGGCGGCCGCGATGCTGTCCCACCGCTACATCCCGGACCGCAAGCTGCCCGACAAGGCGATCGACCTGATCGACGAGGCGGCCTCGCGCCTGCGCATGGAGATCGATTCCATGCCGGTCGAGCTGGACGAGATCTCGCGCAAGGTCCGGCAGCTCGAGATCGAGCGCATCGGGCTGGCCAAGGAGACCGACGGCGCCTCCAAGGAGCGCCTGCAGCGGCTCGACATGGAGCTGAACCGGCTCAAGGCCGAGCAGAAGGGTCTCGAGGAGCACTGGCAGAAGGAGAAGTCCGCGGTCGGGCGCATTCGCGAGCTCAAGAAGCACCGTGAGGAGCTCAAGCTCGACGAGGCGCGCGCCGAGCGCGCCGGCGACCTGGGCACGATCGCGCGCATCCGCAACAACGACCTGCTCGTGCTGCAGCGCCAGCTGGACCAGGAGGCCGCGCGCCTCGCCCTGGTGCAGCAGTCGCAGCGCATGCTCAAGGAAGAGGTGGACGAGGAGGACGTGGCCGAGGTGGTCGCCAAGTGGACGGGCGTGCCGGTGTCGCGAATGCTCGAGACCGAGGTCAAGAAGCTGCTCAAGATGGAGGAGCGGCTGCACCAGCGCGTGATCGGGCAGGACGAGGCCGTCCGCGTGGTGAGCGAGGCCGTGCGCCGCGCGCGCGCGGGGCTGCAGGATCCCTCGCGCCCGAGCGGTTCGTTCCTGTTCCTGGGGCCCACGGGCGTGGGCAAGACCGAGCTGGCGCGCGCGCTCGCCGAGTTCCTGTTCGACGACGAAAAGGCCGTCATCCGGCTCGACATGAGCGAGTACCAGGAAAAGCACACGGTGGCGCGCATGATCGGCGCCCCTCCGGGCTACGTGGGCTACGAAGAGGGCGGAGCGCTCACCGAGGCGATCCGCCGCCGGCCCTATGCCGTGGTGCTGCTGGACGAGGTGGAAAAGGCGCACCCCGAGGTGCTCAACGTGCTGCTGCAGCTGCTCGACGACGGGCGGCTCACCGACGGCCAGGGGCGCACGGTGGATTTTCGCAACACGCTCGTGATCATGACCAGCAATCTGGGCTCGGACGCCATTCTCGAGTTCGGCGAGAACGACCAGAAGGCGATGGAGGCGCACGTGCACAGCGCGTTGCGCGCCCACTTCCGGCCCGAGCTGCTCAACCGCCTCGACGAAATCGTCATTTTCCACTCGCTCACCCGCGCGCACATCCGGCAGGTGGTCGAGTTGCAGGTCGACCGCGTGCGCCATCTGCTCGCCGACCGTCGCGTGGGCCTGGTGCTCAGCGACGCGGCGCTCGATGCGCTCGCGGCCGAAGGCTACGACCCGCACTTCGGTGCGCGGCCCCTCAAGCGAACCATCCAGCGGCGGCTGCAGAACCCGCTGGCGATGCAGTTGCTCGAAGGAACCTATCTTCCGGGCGACCTTGCCGAGGTTGGCGTAGCCGACGGTGAGTTGACCTTCCGCGCCGTGAAGGGTGACCCGGTGCATTCATGAGCCACGAGGAGACGCGCAAGGAGAAGTTCGACCCGACCAACAAGCTCGGGCGCGCGGTCTACATGCTGGTGGACGCTTCCGCCAAGATGCACGTGGACATCCGGACGCGGGTCGCGCGCGTCCGCAATGCCGTGCAGACGGCGCCGGGCGATCCGATGGTCCGGTTCAAGATCGATCCCGACCTGACGGCCCTGATGAAGGAGTCCCGCCTCAACCCGATCGTCCGGGCCATCCGCAAGGCGATGCCGAGATAGCCGGGAGTACTTTCGGCCGGGCGGGGTAGTAGGGGCAGGCGTTGCAGAAACGCCACCGGCGGGCGCAATCTGCCCGCCGGGGCTGAACCTGCGGTGGCCGCTGACGCCCTCCGAGCCGCTAACTCCTTGCGGCGGAGCGCCGAAGTGGCGAGTATGCTGTCGCAACCGTGGCATGCGACGTGCAGTTCGGGGGTGCCCCTCCCGGGGCAGCAGTTCCGGAGACCGCTCCGGAGCCATTTCATCGAGGAGTCCCGCAACCCATGTTCGTTTCGATCCGCCGGCTGTCCGTGCGTGGAGCCGCATTCGCGCTGGCCGCGTTGACGCTGGCCGCGCCCGCGCTGGCCGCGACGCGCTACGTGGGCCCGTCCGGCAGCGACACGAACACGGGCGCGACCCCGGCGACGGCCTGGCGCACGATCTCCAAGGCCAACGCGAGCGCGGTGGCCGGCGACGTGATCCTGGTGGCCGACGGCACCTACGCGCACTTCCCGAATCCGGCCGCCAACGGCACGCCGACCCAGCGCATCTCGTTCGTCGGCAATCTGGCGAACCCCAGCGCGGTCGTGATCACGCCGAGCGGCACGCTCAACAAGACCGATGTGACCATCAAGGGCATGCAGCTGTTCGGCGGCTTCAACCTGTCCGGCGTTCGCGACTCGATCGCCGACTGCATCGTGTTCGGCACGCGCTCGAACATCTCCGCGGCCGACGACTGCACGCTGGCGCGGCTGATCGTGAACTCCGAGCGCTTCTGGGTGTACGGCTCCGAGACCGACACGCTGCCGGTGGCCGAGCGCGACACGATCGTGGACTGCACGTTTAACCTGAACGTGGTCTCGGGCGGCAGCCACACCGTGCGGCTCAAGGCGATCGACCGCTGTGTGTTCGCGCGCAACCGCTGGAACATCCACGTCAACGCCGGCGGCGTGGGCGCGTCGGTGTTCAAGCTGTTCTGGGTGCGCAACTGCAAGTTCCTCGACAGCCGCTGGGACATCGTCAACGACTGCACCGGCGTGTGCGACGAGGCCGGCTGGTTCATGCAGCGCGACTACACGCAGAGCAACTTCTGGGCGCGCGACACCATCGAGATGGGCGGCGCGGGCGAGGTGCAGCTCTTCGGGTCGGGCTCCGGCAGCTATCCCGGCACGGTCATGAACAACACCTACGACCAGCTCGTCGTGAAGCTCTATGGCAATCCCTCGTACGGCGGCGCCATGGTGTACCAGGACGCGGCCAAGTGGGACACGCTCACCAACTGCACGTTCGTGGGCAGCTCGTCGGGCCTGCTGATCAACCAGATCATCCACGGGCCGATGCTGATCGACCATTGCACGTCGGTGGGGTTCCGGCCCGGGCACGGCGCGCTCGGATTCGACGCCGGCACCGGAGCCGTCTGGTCAGGAACGCTGGCGATGCGCAGCAACATCTTCTACACGCACGGCAACTCTCCGCGCACGCAGAACACCGCGGCCATGTACATGCCGGTCGCCGCCTCGCAGGGGCACCTGGTCGCCAACAACAACGTGTACTACGGCCCGATGAGCCGCGACTCGCTCATCTACATGGCCGGCGCCGGCTTCAGCGCGCCGGGAGTGGGCAAGCCGTGGGCGATTCGCATGCTCGCCGACTCGGCGTCCGTCTCGGGCTCGCCCCGATTCCGCGACACCTCCAGCGTCCGCAACTTCGACGCGCGCCTGAACGCCGGATCCAGGGCCATCGGCGCCGGATGGGGGGGCAGCGATGCCGGTTCCTTTTGGAGCGCCGTTACGGCCGCGGACGGAACCGCGCCGGCGGCGGTGAGCGATCTGCGCGCCGCGAACGTGAGCGGTTCGTCGCTCACGCTGCAGTGGACCGCGCCCAAGGACATGCCCAACGGACTCGCTGCCCAGGCCTACGACCTGCGCTGGAGCCTGTCGCCGATCGACGCGGGGAACTTCACGTCCGCGACGCCGGTCTCCAGCATGCCGGTCCCCGGAGCGCCCGGCGCCTACCAGGTCTACGGCATGACCGGGCTGGCCTCGGAGACTCGTTACTACTTCGCCGTGCGCTCGCAAGACGTGGCGGGCAACTGGTCCCCGATCTCCAACGTGGTCAACGTTCTCGCATCGCTCGACCAGACATCGCCGGCCACGATCATCGACCTGAGTGCGCGCTGACGCCCCTGGCCCGCTGACGCACGCGCGGGCGTCGTCCGCCGAGCGGCTGGCGCTGCTGCTTTTCGCCCTGCTGCTGCTGGCGGGAATCGGCTGGGGTCTGCATCCGCAGTCGTCCTGGGACGTGGACAACACCGCCCCGGGCTCGGTGCTCAAGGCCCTCGCGCAGAAGTTCGGCCCGCGCTGGTCCTCGTCGTACGGCCCGATTCCCTACTTCACCATGGCCGCTCCGATGGTGCCGCTGCTGGTGGTGTTCAAGCTCACCCACGAGCTGGGAGCGCCCTCGGGCAGCTACCCGTGGGGCTTCGCCCACCCGGAGTTCTCGGTCAACGCGCTCACGCTCGCCGCGCGCGCGATGACCGCGCTGGCGGCGCTGCTGATCGCGTGGATGGCGATGCGCGAGGCGCGCCTGCGGGGCTCCCCGCGCGCGTGGGTCGCGGCGCTGCTGCTGGCGGGCTCGGCGACCTTCACCTACTACGCGCGCACTTCCAACGTGGACATGCACTACCTGTTCTGGGCGTGGGCCGCGTTCCACCTCGCGGAGCACGGCCGGCGGTTGCGCACGCTGGCCTTCGCCGGCGTGTGCGCGGCGTTCGCCGTGTGCACCAAGGAGCAGGCCGCGCCGTTCGCGCTGGTGGCGACGCTCGTCGCCATGAAGCGCGCGCCCGGACTTTCGCCCCGCGCAGGCTGGCGGGCTGCGCTGCTGCCGCCGCTCGCAGCCGCGGCCGCGTATGCCGCCGCATGGCGCCTGCCCGCCGGGCTGCCGGGCTGGCGCGAGCACCTGCGCTTCGTGTTCGAGGACGCGCGCTACGAGCGCACATTCGCGGCGACGGCGTCGGGCTTTGCCCAGCTGGCCGCGCGCGCGCTGGAGCAACTGCCGCTCGCGGTCGGCTGGGCGCTCGTCATGGCGGTCGTGTTCGCCCTCGCGCGCCGGGTGTCGTGGCGAGGGCTCGAGGCGCGAGCGATCGCCTGCGCGCTGTACGTGCTCGTCTTCCTGGCGCCCATCGGCTACGTGTATCCGCGCTTCCTGCTGCCGCTGCTGCTGCTGGCCGTGCCGCTCGGCGTGCGCGTGTTCGCGATCCTGTGCGCCGGCAACGGCCCCGTGTCCATCGCCGCGTTCGCGCTGATCGCCCTGGTCGGCGGGCCGGCGCTCACGTTCACGCAGGCGCAGGACTCGCGGCTCGCCGCCGAACGCTGGCTGGCCCCGCGGCTCGCCGCGGGCGCCACGGTCGAGCTGGCGGGCAATCCCCACTTTCAGGCGCGCGTGCCTCTCGCCCGGGTGGCCGTGCTCACGCCCGACTCGCTCGCCGCCGCGCCGCGCGCGCCCCGGGCGGACCTCGTGCTCCTGTCGTCGGTGGACGAGGCCTACTTCGAGCGCGATCCGGCGGTGGCGGCGGCGTACCTGGCGCCGTTGCGCGATCCGGCGCGGTGGACGGCGCACGTGTTCGAGCCGCCGTTCACGGCGCGTTACTCGCGCGGCCTGCCTGTCTCGCCGCGCGTGACCGCGTACGAGCGCCGGCGGTGATCGCTTCGGGAGAGCGCTGACGCCCCTTACTTCAGGTGCAGCGCGCGTTCCCCGCCCTGCGGACGGTAGAACACCACCTGGTTCTTGGGCGGACGCTTGGCCTTGAGCAGCGCGGTGTTGGCCGAACGCCACAGTTCCTGCGGCGACTCGGCGTGGTCGGGGAACATCGCGATGCCGATCGAGGTGGTCACGTTCACGCGATGCGCGCGGCCGTCGAGCCCCTCGAGCCGGATGGCGGTCTTCTCGATCGCCGCCCGCAACCGCTCGGAAATCGCCAGCACGTCCTCTTCGACGACCGGCGGCGTCAGCAGCACCACGAACTCTTCGCCGCCCCAGCGCGCCACGGTGTCGAACGGGCGCACGCCGGCGCGCAGCACCTGCGCCACCTGCACGAGCACCTGGTTGCCGGCCTCGTAGCCGAACGACGTGTTGAAGCTCTTGAAGTCGTCGATGTCGCAGATGAGCAGCGCCAGCGAGCTCTGCTCGCGCTGGGCGCGCGCGATCTCGTTGCGGACCTGAAGATCGTAGTACGAGCGGTTGTACGCGGCCGTCAGCGGGTCCACGAACACCAGCTTTTCGATCCGCGCGGCGCGCTCGACCACGCCGCCGCAGAAGTCGGCGAGCAGCGCGATCATCGCCAGGTCGGCGCCCTGCCACGCCTCGGCCTCGGGGCTCAGCGCCTCGATGTGGCCCAGCGGCTGGCCGTCGCTCGCGGTGACCGCGGTCACCACCACCGAGCGGGCGCCCAGCGCGCGCGCGGCGAGGGTGAGCGACGCGCTCTTTTCGGTGTCCGGGCAGTAGAACATGGACGCGTGGTGCTCCATCGCGTCGGCGGCCAGGCTCGCGTCGAGCGGCTGCACCTCGGACGGCTCCAGCTCTTCTTCCTTGCCGAAGAAGCGCACCTCGGCCGAGCCGAGCAGTTCGCGCCCCGCCTGGTCGAGCTGAGCGAGCAGCCCGGCGCGCGTCGTGCCGGTGCGCGGGTCGCTGAACAGCAGCGGGTCGTCGAGACGGATGAGGCGGCGCACCTGGTCGAGGCGCGCGGGCGCCTGCGTGGGCAGCGACGTGCGCGGCTGGATCAGGACGCCGTCGCGCATGCGCGGTCCCGGCATCTGCAGCGTGATGATGTCGTGCTGGTCGCGCGGCTGGTAGCGCACGACCGGGCTCAGGCCCGAGCCCTCGGCCGGCATGCGGCGCAGGGCACCCTGCTGCTCGAGCAGGTCGATCGCGTGCATCGCGGCGCGCTCGACCTCGGTGGCGACGCCGGAGCGGAGCGCGCGCTGGACGCGCATGCGGTCCACCGGCGGCAACTCCTCGATCGGCAGAAGGCGTTCGAGCAGGTCCTTGAAACCGATGTGCTGCTGCTTCATGGGATCACCAGCCTCCATGCGGGTGTCCGCGGGACATCCCCAACTTCCTGGGTCACGAGGGGGGCCTCATCGGTGTCGAGCAAGGTGCGAATCAGGATGTCGAGACGCGTTCACAATAGCACAGCGGTTTTTGTCCTCTTCGCTGGAAAAGCCGACGCCGGGAGGTCGTGCTGACCTCCCGGCGTGGCCGGGCCCGTCCTGTGGGACGACTGGGTGCGCTCACCCATCCGGGGTGGCGCATGCGATGACACGCCGCGAGCGGCGATGATGGCGACAGGTCGAGGGACCGGCTCTGGGATCGCGAAGCGTTCTTCGATCGAGGGATCGAGTGGCCGGGGATGGACCCGGATCTTCGCGGAGGGGCGTCCACAGAGTAGACCCGCCGGACGCGAATGCGAGTCTTTTCTTTGCCGGCCCCGGCCGATGACGGACATGGGCCCGCGCCGCGAACACCGCGGAAAGTGCGGTGGCTTGACGCGCGGGCAGTGCGTCACTAGGTTGCGGCTGCGCTCCTTACGACCTCTCCATTCCGTCCCGGAAGTCCCCGCCATGCGGCTCTCCGAACTGCTCAACGCCCAGTCCGTGACCACCCGGCTCAAGGCCCGCACCAAGCGTGAGGCCGTGGCCGAACTGGTCGAATTGCTGGAGTCGGCGCATGGGCTGGCCAGCCAGGGCGAGATCCTCGACCGCGTGCTGCGCCGCGAGGCCATGATGTCCACGGGCATCGGCAACGGCATCGCGATCCCGCACGGCAAGGCCCGGCTGGTGGACCGCCTCGTGGCCGCCTGCGGCGTCTCGCCCGAAGGCATCGAGTACGAGTCGGTGGATGGCGAACCCGCCACGCTGTTCGTGCTGCTGGTGGCCCCCGAGAGCGGCGGCGCGCTGCACGTGAAGGTGCTGGCCAACATCTCGCGCCTGCTGAAGGAAGAGACCGTGCGCCAGTCGCTGCGCGATGCCGCCAATCCCGAGGCGTTCCTCGCCACGCTCAAGGCGGCCGAGGCCATTCACATTCCGCAGTAACGCCGTTCGCGTGCCGGCCGCGCTCGCGGCGCGAACCCCGGACGCACGCCACGATCCCGCGGAGGCCCCCATGCACCTCCTCGACGCCTGGACGGTTCTGGCGGGGCCCGACCTCGTGCGCCTGATCGGCATCCCGGTCGCCATCGTGATCGCCGCTCTGCTGCCCGGACGGCGGATCGCCGGTGTCGCCGCGCTCGCGGTGGCGATCGCCGTGGCGATGTGCGCCGAGATGGCGGCGCCGCTTGCGGTGCGCATCGGCTGGACCGCGCTGTGGCTGCTGGTGGCGTGGCAGGCCGGCACGCAGGGACTCGAGTCCACACGCGCCCGCTCGCCCCGCCGCGGCGCGATCGAGGCCGGCGCGGTGGCGCTGCCGCTGGGCGCGGGACTCGCGCTGCTGCTGCTCGCCGCGGTGTCGCGCCAGTCGCAGTCGCTGTCGGCGCTCGATGCGCGCCGCGCGTCGCTGGGCGCGCTCGTGCTGGGCGCGGGGCTGCTGCACCTGATGATGCGGCGCCATGCCCGCCGCGCGCTGGTGGCGTTCGCCGCGCTCGGGCTGGGGTTGGAACTGCTCGCCGCTTCCGCGCGCCTGGCCGACGTCACGCATGCGGGCTCGCCCCCGGGCGCGGCGCTGCTCGGCACGCTGGTGACCATCGCGCTCGTGCGCCGCATCGCGGTGTCGCGCGAACGCTGGGCCGGCTCGCCGTTGGTGAGCGACGCGCACGAGCTGCACGACTGATGGCGCGCACGCTCCGGCTGTCCCCGATCCGGCTGCGCGTGCCGGCCGCCGCGTGGGGGCTGGCGTGCGTCGCGGCCGGCTTCGCGCTGCTCGCCTCGGCGCAGGTGTGGCGCGCCGCGCTGGGCGTGGAACTGGTGGCGATGGCGTTCTGGCTGTGGGCGCGTTCGGCCGTGGACGCGCGCGAACAGATGGCGCGCTGGGGCTGGCTGCGCCGTCCGGCCATGGCGCTGTGGCTGGCGGCGGCGCTCTCCGCGGCGCTGCCCGCGCCGGCGCCGGTCACGCCGCCCGCGCGCGTGCCGGGGCTGGCGACCGCGCTCGACGTGCCCGAGCTGTCGCGCCCCGCCACGCCGGCCGAGCGCGATCCGCTCGCGCCGCTGCGCGCGCTGCAGGCGCTGGCGGTGCTGTGGGCGGGGCTCGAGCTGCTCGGCGCGGTGCCGGCGTCACGGCCGTACCCGGACGTGACCGGGCCGCTGCCGCACGCGGGGCCGTGGCTGCCCGCGGTGATTCCGGCGGCGGGCTTCCTGGTGTTGTGGCGCCAGGCCGGCGCGTGGACGGGCGGGCCGCTCATGCGCGAGCTGGCGGTGGTGCTGCTGGCGCTCGCGGCCGCGCTCGCGGTGCTGCGCGCCTACACGCGGCGCTCGTGGACCGCGTCGCTGCGCTGGCTGGCCGCGTTCGACTCGGCGCTCGCCGCGCTGCTGGTGGCGATCGACGCGGCCAGCACCGAGGTGGCGTTCCTGCTGTGGTTCGCCGCCGCCGGCGGACGGCTGATGGCGCTGGCCGCCGAAGTGCGCGGCGCGTCGGGGCGGCGCGGCCCCGACATCGCGCGGCTGTGGCGCGTTGCCGGCTGGACCGCGAGCGCGTGCCTGTCGTGGATGCTGCTCGCGCACGTGGTGCCGGCGGGCGGGCGGCTGCGGCTGTTCGAGTACGCCGCGCTCGCGGCCCCCGTGTACCTCGCCGCGGCGCTGTCGTTGCGGCGCGTGGTCGAGGCGCCCGATCGCCGCGCGCTGTCGCGGACCGACCCCTCGCGCGTGGTGGGCATGCTCGCCGCGCTGCTCACCACCGCGGTGGGCCCGGTCGCGTTGGCGCTGGCGTTCGGCGCCGGATACCGCGTGGGCTGGACGGCCGCGATCCTCGCCGCCGTTCCGGCGCTGTTGGCGCTCGTGCCGCGTCCGGCGGCGGGCGCCGAGAGCGAGCTGCCGCCACTGCTGCGAGGGCCCGTCGCGGCGGGCGCCACGGCGCGCGACTTCGCGCTGAGCGTGTTCCGCCTGGTGGTCACGTTCGAACGCCAGCTGGCCGCGGCGCTGCGCGCGCTGCTGCGCGGACTCGGCGCGCCCGCGCGCGACCTGCACACCGGTGACGCGCAGGAGTATCTCCTCTTCCTGGTCGGCCTCAGCGTGCTCGCGCTGCTGCTGCCGCTGCTGCGATGACGCCCGCGCTGCCGTACGTGACGCTGGCGCTGAGCGGCGCGCTGCTGCTGCGCATGGGGCAGCTGCGCCGCGAAGGGGCGCTGGCCCTGGGCGCCGCGGCGCTGTCGTGGCTGGCGCTGGCGCCGCTCGCGTTGTGGGTGGCGCTGCCGGAGGGCACCACGCTCGCGCGCGCCGCGCTGGCGTCCGCGCTCGCCGTGGCGCTGCTGGCGCGCGACCGCGAGGACGTCCGCCAGAGCGAGGCCGCGCTCAAGCTGGCGTGGGTGCTGGGCGCCGCGTTCGCGCTCACGTGGGCGGGCGGGTCGCTGCTCGCGCTGGCCGCCGGCACGGGAGTCACGGCCGAGCAGTGGCCCGCGCTCGCGCTGCAGTTGGACCCGTACGCACTGTGGGGAGCGGCGCTGTCGCTCACGCTGCTCGCCGGGCTGGTGCTGCTGGGCGGCGCGCCGTTTCACTTCTGGCTCGCCGACGTGCTGCACGGCGCGCACGCGTGGCTGGCGCCGCTGGTCGTGGCCGCGCTGCAGACCGCGGGCGCGGCGCTGCTGCTGCGCCGGCTCGACGGCGTCGCGGGATTCCCCGCGGGCGCGGCGCTCGCGGGCGGGCTGCTCACCATGAGCGCCGCGATCGCGCTGGTCGCCGGAGCGGCGACGCTCGCCACCCAGCGCCGGCCCGAGCGCCGCGTGGGAACGCTGGCCAGCCTGCAGGGCGCCCTGCTGCTCTGCGCCCTCGTGGCCGGGCGCGCCGACGCCGCGCTGCTCGCCTCGTGGGGCGCGCACATGGCGCTCGCGCTCACCGGCGCCGGCGCGCTCGCGCGCTTCCTCACCGTGTCGGGCGATGCCGCCGGGGCCCCGCCCGCGCTGTTCCGCCGTCACCCGATCAGCGGCGCGCTGGGGTTGTACGCGCTGTTCTCGCTCGCCGGCGTGCCGGGCACGCCCGGCATGTCGCTGTGGCTGGACGCGGCACGCGCGCTGGCGGCCACGCGCCATCCCGGACTGCTGGCCGCGCTGGTGTTCGCGTGGATCGTGGCGTTCACCGCCGTGGTGGACGAGGCGCGCCGCGCCTTTGCCGCGCCCACCGAACTGGCGGCGCCCGAGCGCGCGGTGCCGTGGGCCACGCGCGCCGCGCTGTGGTGCGCCGCGGCCGGGCTGGCGGCCATGCTGGCCGCGGCGGCGCTGCCCGCGGGATTGGCTCTGCTGCGCTGACGCGCGCGGTCGGCGTGCGTGTCGGGAAATCCCACGCGCCGTCGGGAATCCCCACGCCGGTCCCCTTCGCGCGAACCGCGCCGCGCGCCGCCGGCGCGCCGCCTTCGTTGCCCCGTCACGACTTGCGCTCTTGCCGGCACGTGCGGCCTCGGGGCACGGGCCTTGCCCTCTGGAGTGTTCGATGGGCCCCGGAGCGGGCCCCAGTGAGTTCGACCCGGACGCGAAGTGATGCGGAGGATGCCGTGGACCCGATTGCCGCCGCCGAGTTCTACTGGCTGCACGTGATGAACGTGTCGCTCGGAATCACCACGATGGCCTTCCTGGCCTTCATCGCCATCTCGGTGCTGCGCGAGATCGCGCGAAACGTGGGGCGCTGACTCCCCTCAACGCGGAATGCCGTGGCGCTTGAGCCGGTCGTAGAGCGATGAGCGGTCGATCCCGAGCGCCTGCGCGGCCTCGGTGACGTTGCCGCCGTGCCGCTCGAGCGCGGCCTCGATCACGCGCTTCTCCACCTCGCGCAGCGTCAGGTCCGCCGGCACCATTTCGGTCGAGCGCGCACGGGCGTCGTCGGCGACGAATGAGAAGTCGCGCGCCCCCAGCTGAGGCCCCATGCACGTCACCATCGCGCGCTCGACCGCGTTTTCCAGCTCGCGCACATTGCCCGGCCAGTCGTGCCGCATGAGCAGCGCGAGCGCCTCGTCGCTCACGTCCTCCACGTTGCGGCGCAGTTCCACCGCCAGGCGCGAAATGAAGTGGCGCACCAGCAGCGGAATGTCCTCGCGGCGGTCGCGCAGCGGCGGCAGCTTCATCCGGATCACGTTGAGCCGGTAGTACAGGTCGCCGCGAAAGCGCCCGTCGCGCACCATCTGCGCCATGTCCGCCTTGGTGGCCGCCACCACGCGCACGTCCACCGGGATCTCCTCGGTGCCGCCCACGCGGAAGAACCGGCGCTCCTGCAGCACGCGCAGCAGGTCGCCCTGCAGCTTGGGCGGAATGTCGTCGGCCTCGTCCAGCAGCAGCGTGCCGCCGTCGGCCAGCTCGAACTTGCCCTTCTTGCGCCCCACCGCGCCGGTGAACGCGCCGCGTTCGTGCCCGAACAGCTCGGACTCGAGCAGGCTCTCGGTGAGCGCGGCGCACGAGAGGGCGACGAACGGCCGGTCGGCGCGCGGCCCGATCGAGTGCAGCGCGCGCGCGAACATCTCCTTGCCCGTGCCGCTCTCGCCCTCGATGAGCACGGTGCTGCGCTGGCCCGCCACTTCGCGGACCAGTTGGAACAGCTCGAGCATGAGCGGGCTGCGGCTGACGATGTCGTCGAGCCGCCGCTGCCGCGACAGCCGGCGGCGCAGGACGGCGTTCTCGCGCTCGAGCTGGTGCACGCGCAGGTTGCGGCTCACGTACAGCGAGATCTCCTCGGGGTTGCAGGGCTTGAGGATGTACTCCTGTGCGCCCGCCTTGATCGCCTGGATGGCGGTGTCCACCGTGCCGTGCGCGGTGATGATGATGACCACCGTGGACGGGCGGATCTTGCGGATCTGCAGCAGCGTCTCGATGCCGTCCATGCCGGGCGGCATCTTGAGGTCCACGAAGCACAGCGCGTAGTCCTGCTTTTCCACCATGGCCACGGCGTCGGCGCCGCTCGCGGCGGTCTCGACGCGAAAGCCGTCCTCGCGCACCCACGCCGCCAGCGATTCGCGCGCGACTCGTTCGTCGTCCACGACCAGGATCGGGAGCCGGTTCACTTGGGGGGTTCCTCCGTGGTGGTGGGAGGGGTGAGCGGAAGCGTGACGCGGAACATCGTGCCGTGGCCGGGCGTGCTCTCCACCTCGATGTCGCCGCCGTGCGCGTGGACGATGCCGTACACCACCGCCAGTCCCAGACCCACGCCGTGCGCCTCGTCCTTGGTGGTGAAGAAGGGATCGAACACGCGCGCGAGCGCCTCGGGCGGGATGCCCGCGCCCTGGTCGCTCACCGAGAGCACCACGTGGTTCTCGCCCGGGAATCCGCGCGTGGTGATCGTCACGCGGCCGCCATCGGGCATGGCCTCGGCCGCGTTGATCACCAGGTTGAGGATCACCTGCTGCACCTGCGACGGGTCGCACGGAACGCGCGGCAGCCGGGACGAAAGCTCGGTGACCACCCGTGCGTTGAGCAGCCGCAGCTTGTGGTCCACCAGCAGCACGGTCTTGACCACGATCTCGTTGAGGTCCTCGTCCGCTCGGCGCGGGCGGGAGCGCCGCGAAAAGGCGAGCAGGTCGCTCACGATCCGCCCGGCACGGGCGGTCTCGCCCGACACGTCGGCCAGGTAGCCGCGAAACTCGGCGATGCGCGCCGGCGGAATGCCGTCATCGGTGACGATGCGCTGCATGAGCTTGGACAGGTTGAGCACGCCCGAGAGCGGGTTGTTGATCTCGTGCGCCACGCTGGCGGCCAGCTGGCCCAGCGACGCCAGCCGGTCGGTGCGCACCAGCTTGGCCTGCGCCGCCTCGAGCTGTGCCGTGCGCTCGGTGACGCGCGTCTCGAGTTGCTGGCGCGACTCGTTGATCTCGGCGACCGCGTGCTTGAGCCGTTCGCGCATGGTGTCGAACGAGATCGCAAGTTCGAGCATTTCTCGGCTGCCGCTCGCCACGATGGGGCGGTCCAGCTGCATGGCGCTGACCGCACGCGTGCCCTCGATGAGCTGGGCGATCGGGCGCTGCACGAAGCGGCGGATGAAGAGCACCAGGAACATGGCGATGAGCGCGCCCTCGGCGAGCAGCACCCACAGCGTGCGCGTCTTGAGCGCAGCGATTTCGGCGTCCACCGGCGCCAGGTCCAGCCCGATGTCGAGGATGCCCAGCACGGCGGTGCCCATGGGATGGGCGTGGCACTCGGACCGGCTGCACGCCTCCTCGTTGTAGATGGGCGTGATCAGCCCCAGCGTGCGCCCGCCGGAGGAGTCGCGAAACGTGCGCGAGCGCGACGGCACGTCCACGCGCACCAGCGGCTGCTCGCGCTCGTGGCACACGAAGCAGGCCTCGGCGTTCTTGTCCACCATGCGCCCCGTCTCGGCGCGCGTGGAGTACACGATCCGCCCTTCCTTGTTGAAGATGCGGATCCAGTCCACGCCCCGCTTGGCCGCGACGGTCTGCATGACCTCGTAGGCGCCCTTGCGATCGTCCGACAGCATCGCGTGCCAGGTGGCGCTCACGATGCCGCGCGCGAGCTGGTCCGCGCCGACGGCCATGTGGTCCACCAGCTGGCGCTCCTGGGTGCGCACGTTCACGACCGCGGCGCCGCCTTCGATGAGGGCGATCAGCACGGTGATCGAAACGGTCAGCTGGACGACGAGCCTTTGCCGCAACACGACGGCCTCCGCTGGAGGCACTGTCGCGCCGATGGGCGTTCGGGGCCGCTGAAGCGTTCTCCGCCGGGGACGGCCGGGGACGGTTCGGACCGCGGCCGGCGCGGCCGGGAGGGTGCTGGCCGGAAACACGAAACCCGCCCCGGTGACGGGACGGGCTCGGCAAGGAAGATGGTGCGCCGCGATGGAATCGAACCATCAACCTACTGATTAAGAGATGCTAACTGCCGCCAGCACGAAGCGATTGTCGCGCAATGCATTGGCAATACTGACACGAGCTTGCTCCACTCCTCA
>JADLGX010000408.1 GCA_020849095.1 Candidatus Eiseniibacteriota bacterium | reverse complement strand
GGGCGCGACGACCGTCGATTGAAACTGTGATGACTCCCGGGGTTCGAATCCGGCGCGTGTCCATCGTCTGCGCGCCGGGGCATTCGCGCCCCTGAACGCCCGCCTCGCGGACCTCGGGCCACTCCCCTCCGGGTGGGTTCGGGGTTCCGCGGACGGGTCCCCCCCATCAGGAGGAAGGCATGAGCAGGACTCCAGGCTGGCTGCGCGCGTTCGCGCCGGCATTGCTCGCACTGTCGCTCGCCGGACCGGCGCAGGCGACCAACGGGATGTACCTGACCGGATACGGCAGCGAGGCCGCCGGCCGGGGCGGCACGAACCTGGCCATCGCCGACCGCGCGCTGGGGCTGCAGGCGAACCCCGCCGGCATCGCGCAGCTGCAGGGCCAGCACCTGTCGCTCGACGCGCAGTTCCTGGCGCCGTCGCTGCACTACGGTGGCGATCCGTTCGGCAACGACATGGACGGCGAGTCGAACGTGTTCACCATGCCCTCCATTTCCTACGTTCGCGGAGCGCACGGCTCGCCCTGGACCTGGGGGGTCGCGCTGATCAGCCAGGGCGGCATGGGCGCCACGTTCGAGGGCTATCGCACGCCGTTCGGCAGCACCGACGGCACTTCGAGCGAAGTCCGCTTCGCCACGCTCACGCCGACGCTCGCCTACGCCGTCAACGAGGACTTCGCGCTCGGCGTGTCGGTGAATGCCGGGTACTCCGACGTGACGTTCTCGTTCTGGCCTCGGACCAGCTTCTACAACGACAACGGGACGCCGCTCGATCCCAGCGACGACATGGGCTTCTTCGGCGCCGACCTCACCCAGCGGGCGCGCGCCTTCAACAGCAGCGCGCGCGCGGGCGCCATGTGGCGAGCGCTGCCCCAGCTCACGCTGGGCGCCATGTACCAGACCGAGACCAGCGGCAACTATGAGGAAGGCACGCTCACGCTGAACCAGTCCGCCATCGGGCTGGGGGCCGTGCACTACGACGCGCAGGTGGACGGGTTCACCTGGCCGGCCCAGTTCGGCGCCGGACTGCTGTACAAGCCCGCGGACAAGCTCGTGCTCACCGCCGATGTCCGCCGGTACCTGTGGAAGGACGCGATGGCGAAGATCACCGTGAAGGGCAGCAACCCCGACGCCGCCTCTCCCATGAGCACGGTCGAGATGCCGTTCACGTTCACGTGGGCCGACGAGTGGGTCACGGCGATCGGCGCCGAGTACCGCGCCACCCCGGCGCTCACGCTGCGCGGCGGATGGAACCACGGGGAAAGCCCCGTTCCGGACCAGACGCTCAACCCGCTGTTCCCCGCCATCACCACTCAGCACGTGTCGGCCGGCCTGGGATGGACGTTCGGCGCCAACACGCTGAACGTCGCCGTCGAGCGCGCGCTCGAGGCCACGCAGACCAACTCCAACACCGACCCGAACGTGAATCCCTTCGGCCCGGGCGCCTTCGTGGATCACTCGCAGTGGACCCTGTCGCTGGGCTTCAGCAAGGCGTTCTCGCGCTGACGCGCCGGGAGACCGACATGACGAACAAGAGCGTTATCGCGATTCTCGCCATCTTCGCACTGCTGGCCGTCGCCTCCGCGTCGCACGCGTCCGAGAAGCTCGGCCGCGACACCGGCAAGGAGTGCGTGGCCTGCCACGACAAACCGGGCAGCAAGCTGCTCACCGATCGCGGCAAGTACTTCGAGGTCATGCACACGCTGGACGGCTACGACCAGGTGAAGGCATCCTTCGGCCAATGCACCAGCTGCCACGTGCGCAAGCCCGGCTCCAAGAAACTGACCCGCAAGGGCCAGCAGATGGCCTCGATGGCCCGGGACATGGCCGCGCTGCGGGAGTGGGTGCAGCAGAACCATCCCACGCCACCCCGCTGACGGAGACGCCATGAGCAAGATCCCCAAGTTCTTCGAGGACTTCCGCACCTCGTATCCGGACGTGGCGGAGCACTACCAGAAGCTGAGCGACGCCTGCCGCGACGCCGGGCCGATCGACAAGGTGTCGGTGGAACTGGTCAAGCTGGGGATCGCGATCGGCGCCGGCACCGAGGGCTCCGCGCACTCGCACGCACGCCGCGCGCTGGCGGCCGGCGCCACTCCGCAGCAGTTGGAGCACGTCGCCCTGCTGGCGATCACCACGCTCGGCTTTCCGAAGGCGATGACGGGGCTCGCGTGGGTCCGTGACGTCACCGAAGGCGGGCGCTGACCGCCCTCGATCACGCGGCTCGGGTCCGGCATCGCCCGGACCCGCCGCCGCTCCCCGTCGGGGCAATCGCGCCCGCAACGCGCCTCGCTCCGGCGCATTACTCCACCCGGCGGTTTTGGGGCACACTGCGCGCGCCGTGTCAGCCGTTCGGCGCACTCAAGCCGGTGCGGTCCGCCTCCGAAACTCGGGAGTGGCCCGCTTCCCTCTGGCGCAACACCTCACGTCTCGAGATCTCCCGTGCCCATTCAGCAGATTCGCAAGATCGCCATCAGCACCGGCGGCGGTGACGCCCCCGGCCTCAACGCGGTCATCCGCGCCATCGTGCTCGCCGCCACCGACAAGGGCTGGGAGTGCTTCGGCATCCGCGACGGCTACAACGGACTGCTCTCGCCCGAGGAGTTTCCCGAGGGCGGCATCGTTCCG
>JADLGX010000407.1 GCA_020849095.1 Candidatus Eiseniibacteriota bacterium | reverse complement strand
CGGTGCAGCTGAATTGCCCTGGCCGCAGAAACGGGAGAACCCTGGTGGGCTGATCGGCGACCGGCCCGGAAAACTCCGGTGCCCTGGTGGACGCAGGTCTCGACTCGCGCGATCTGATGAGAATTCATAGTCCGTCGAATTGACATTCTCGCCGACCTACGCATCCACAGCGGCCGCGTTCTCAGACCCGCAAGACTCCCGGGCCATCCAAGATCACCGCCCCGGGCGTCCGCTCCAGCACCGCGTCCTCCTCCCCTTGCACGGTCCAAGCAAGATACCAAATCGCAGCTTTTGCCAAGCGTGCAAGGCCCAGCGTTCCCATCTCAATCGTTTCAGGTCGCATCATGACATACTCACTGGACTCTCGATCTTCAGTACCCACCACTACGATCCGGTGCGCGAGTTTGTTCCGCAGATCTCGTAGACTACCGTGGCGACCCTGCCTCACATCGAGCGAGCAGGCGAGGCGATAGAGCGCATTCAATGCGAAGTTCCGAGACAGGGCCAGCTTCGGGTGGAGTTCTCCGGGAGCGAGGGGCGCCGATCGTCTCTGCCCTTTCGGAGGATCAGGTGGTGCCCACACCCTCCAGAAGTCCACTTGCCGGAGGTTATGTCCGAGTTCGAAGATCAGATTGAGCAAACAAGATGCCTGCTGAAACACCATGAAGAACTGGGTTGCTGCTGTGACAGTCAAGCCCGCCCGAACGGACGTATGAGCGTGTAGCATGGTTGGAGCGAGCACGATATCCTCGCCGGGGTCTAGCTCCACTACCCCAAGCCCCCGCATGAGGCACCAACGAGCCGTTCCATAGGTTCGGCAAAGCGCATTGAATGTATCCAATATCGCCTCGTAGGAGCCCCCCGGTCTCTTCATCCGCAGCGGACCCGAGAGCGGAAAGACATCGAACGCACCCGGGCTGGCGGTCTTGCAGATAGGACAGGGATCGAGCCCCAACTGCGCGCCAATAATCCACTCCTGGGTTGGCGTACCGATCACCTTCTCCGGGATCTGCGGCCGCACTCCCCGCTTCAGAAGCCGCCGAACAGCGTCCGTGTAGCTGTCAGGAACCGGGCGCCCAACTACGCACTCGATCGCGCGGAGATGGTCGTTCAACGCTCCAACGAGTAGGCCGCCGTGGTGCCTGAGCAGAGCCGCAATCAGCCACAGGCACCTTCCGCGCTGGGCGAGAGCGATCTCATGCTTCGGGTTCGCCTGAACTACCAGGTCGTATTCATCCAAGGCTTCGATGTACCGACCCTGGTACTGGAGGGCGGTAGCCAGGTTTGTTCTGACTTGATCATCCCGCCTGTTCTTCAGCGCCCGCTCGAAGTGCTCAACGGCCTTCTGCAGGCTTGGTTGAGCACCAACCGCGTTTCCCTCCTCGCGTCCGCCAAGAGCGAGATGGCCGTTGCCGAGGCAGTAGTCAACGTGCCCATCCTCCAGGACTCCCCGAAGCGCCTCCAAGCCAGCGATTCCGGTTCGTACAATGTCGTCCCGCTCCAAGCGAGAACCGACATCTATCTGGTACCCGGCAAGTGCCCCTCTTGCGGCACCGTTGTCCGGCGGGAGTGCGCCCACAACTTGCTCTGCCTCCGCGAGCGCCAAGGTGTACTCGCCCACTGCCATCAGCTCCTCGGTCTTCCTAAACACTGCCTGCGAATCCCCCCCGTGATCCATCGTTGCTTCCTCACTCCCCAGCACTCGTAGAGACGGATTTCATTCGTCGCGGGCCTTGAGTCGGGTCCGCTCCCGCGGCCGGAGCTCGTCGCAACCTCGCCCGAGATATCATCCACCGACCGGTTCAGGTGTTGATTTGGCGTGCGGTGGCGCGATAGTCCCCGGTTCGCGGCGCACTCGCAATGACAAGATCGCGACAATCACGAGCGCGGCCAGATCCGGGCGCGCGCCAGAAAGACGCGCATCGAGATCGCGGGAATGTCCATCAGCCCGCAGGCGCTCTGGACCGACGTCTTGAACTCCCTGTCACGGCGATCTTCCGTCACGACCACAACGCGTCTACCTTCGTCGCGGGCGGCCATCGCCAATCCGACCACGTATGGATCCGCCTCCTCTCGCCCGGTCGTGTTCTCAACATCAATGAGCATCGGCGCTACGGCGAGAACCTCGCGAACCTGATCATAGATCCTGGCCTCTGGCACTGCCTTGTCGCGGGTCTGCTCCGCCCACTCAAACGGCACGTCGTCCCCGTCGCCAACCATCTCGTGCCCGCGCAGCAGTTCCTCGTAGACCTCTGCGGGGTACCGCAAGACACCTTGCTCCACCAGACCCGCCAGCGCCTTATACACGCGTTTCAGATCAGTAAGCGGGGCCCGCGCGAGAAGGCGCCGAGCTTCCAGGATCGACGAAGTATCGATGATATAGACCCGCTGATCCGGTTCCCCAGGAGCGGCGCTCATGAGAGCATCCGCTCCAGCTCGTCGATGTTGCGATACGAGATGTCGAGATATCGCATTACCTCCGAAGCATCGACGGCATCCCGTCTCAAGCCCCGAAGGAAGATCTTCGCCGTCCGGCTCCCGTATTCATCGAGGCGGACCTTTGGCCGACTACGACCACTCCCGCCCCCCGCTGCTGCCTTGCTGTCGGCGGAGTCGGGCACCTGGCGATACAGTTCCCAAGAGGCAAGTTGAAGCCCGATCAGTCGAAGGGTCGCGGCCCGAAGACTGACTCCAAACTTCCGTGCCAGTCTGGCGACGGTATCCAGATCCGTCACCGGTGACCGAGCCGCGAGTTCGCGAAGTTGCGACCGTACCGCGTCCTCCGGCATGAGCAATGCTGCCGCGAACCGCTCGCACCAGCGCTCCACACCACCATCCTCCTCCGCCACCCGTGAACCGAGGGTCTGCTCCGAGCAGATGGAGCTCGTCCGTGTGGCCAGGTGGCCAAGCTCATGGTGGAGGGTGAAT
>JADLGX010000406.1 GCA_020849095.1 Candidatus Eiseniibacteriota bacterium | reverse complement strand
GGATCCGAATCCCGCACCGCGGGGCTGCAACTGCTGCCGTCGCTCAACTCGCGCCTCGCGGTGTCTCACTACAAGCCGTGGACCGGCGGCACGTACGAGCGCCGCTGGATGGTCGCCGTGATGGCCGAGCTGCCCGTGTTCGACGGCGCGCAGAAGTGGAACGCCGCCCGTGCCGCCCGTGCCAAGGCCGCGCAGGCCAGGGCCAACGCCCAGGCGCTCGAGCGCGACATGGCGGTGGGCCTTGCCGCAGCTCGCGTGGAAGACGCCGTCAGCCGCGAGGCGCGTGACGCCGCGCGCACCGGACGCGCCGCCGCCGAGGAAGCCGTGCGGCTCGCGGGGCTGCGCTATCGCGCCGGTCTGCTGCCGCTTTCCGAACTGCTCTCCGCCGACGCCCAGGCGTCCGCGGCGCGCGCCTCCGAGACCGAAGCCGCGAGCGCCATGGTGCTCGCGCACTACCGACTTCTGCACGCCCAGGGAGATCTGCGATGAAGACCCTTCGATACCCGCTCATCCTGCTCGCCGCTCTCGCCCTGGCGAGCGCGCTCGCCGCCACCGGTTGTGGCGGTGCCAAGCATGAAACCGCCGCGCACGACGCCGGCCCGGCCGTGGACGTGACCGTGCTGCGCGCCGCCGCCAGCTCGGGCGACGCCCTGGTGCTGCCGGCGCGCGTGACGGCGCGCGAGGAAGTCACGCTCACCGCCCGGCTGGCGGCGAGGCTGACCGCGCTGCCGCTGCGCGAGGGCGACCACTTCCGCCGCGGGCAGACGCTGGCCACGTTCGACGCTCCCGAGACGCGGGCGCAGCTGGACGGCGCGCGCGCCGGCCTGGCCGCCGCCACCGTGGCGCGCGACATGGCACGCAAGCAGGAAGCGCGCATGGACTCGCTGTACGCCAACCGCGTCGCCGCGCTGCGCGAGCTCGAAGGCGCGCAGGCCGAACGCCGCGGCGCCGAGGCCGCGTGGGCGCAGGCCAAGGCGCAGGTGGACGGCATGCAGAGCGGCGCCACGCTCGAAGCGCCGTTCGACGGCGTGGTGGTTCGCCGTCACGCCGACGTGGGCGTGACCGTGGGACCGGGCATGCCGCTGATGGACATCCGCTCGAGCGACGTGGGCGAGATCACGGTCTCGGTTCCCGAGTCGGAGCTTGGGCGGCTAGGCGCCTCTGGCGCCACCGAATACCAAGTCGGCGACGGCGCGTGGGCCGCTGCCACGCTGGTGCGCACCGATGGCATGACCGACTACTCGACCCGCAGCCGCGTCGCGCGCTTCAAGCCCGCGTCGGGCGCCAGGCTGGAGGCTGGCGCGTTTGCTCGTGTGAGGCTGGCCGGCGCCTCCGGCGCCGCAGGCGCCACGGTTCCGGTCACGCTGAACGTGCCCGTGAGCGCGCTCGTCACCCGCGGCGGACTGACCGGCGTGTACGTGGCCGAGGACGGCGTGGCGCGGTTGCGCTGGCTGCGTGTGGGCCGCGCCAACGGTGGAAACGTGACCGTACTTGCCGGGCTGGCGGCCGAGGATGAAGTGATCGTGAATCCCGCCGGGCTGGCCGACGGCCGCGCCGTGAAGGTGGCGTCGTGAGCATGCACGCCAAGACCGGCCTGGCCGGGCGCATCGCCGGCATGTTCCTGCACTCCAAGCTGACGCCGCTGACGGTGTTCGCTTCGATCCTGCTGGGACTGCTCGCCACGGCAACGCTGCCGCGCGAGGAAGAGCCGCAGATCAAGGTGCCCATGGTGGACGTGATGGTGGCGTGGCCCGGCTCCCCCGTGGAGCAGGTCGAACGCCAGCTCACCACTCCCATGGAGCGTGCGCTGTGGCAGATCCCCGATCTCGAATACCTGTATTCGATCTCACGAGAAGACGGCGCCGCGCTGATCCTGCGCTTCAAGGTGGGGTTCGATCCCGACCAGGCGCTGACGCGCGTGCGCACCCGCCTCGACGAGGCGCAGGGCGTGCTCCCTCCCGGCTCGCGCATCATGGCCGTGACACCGCGCGCCATCGACGACGTGCCCGTGCTGGCGCTGACGCTGGCCAGCCGTGATTCGAGCATGGACCAGAGCGACATCCGCCGCGTGGCCAACGAACTCGCGGTGGAGATGCGCAAGGCTCCCGGCGTGGCGCGCGTCAAGCTGCTGGGCGGCGAGCCGCGCATGATCTCGATCGCCCCGGACCCCGCCCGCATGGCGTCGGCCGGCGTGACCGTGGATGCGCTCACCCGTTCGCTCGAGGGCGCCGGGCTGAGCCTGCCCGCCGGCGACTTCGTGGGGCGCGGCGTTCGCAGCGAACTGCGCGCCGAATCGCCGCTGCGCGACGCCGACGAACTGCGCGCGGTGATGCTGCCCTCCAGCCGCGGCCGGCCGGTGCGGCTGTCCGAGGTGGCCACGGTGACGGACGGAGCCGTCGAGCACACCAACTACGTGTTCATCGGCAGCCGTGAGCACGGCTCGCGGCCGGCCGTCACGGTCGAGGTGGCCAAGCGCCCCGGCGTGAACGCCACCGACCTCGTGCACTTCCTGCACGGCCGCGTGGCCGAGCTGAAGCCCGCGCTGCTGTCCAACGTGGACGTGACCACCACGCGCGACTACGGCGAAACCGCCAAGCACAAGTCCGACGACCTCATGTTCCACCTGCTGCTGGCCACGCTCAGCGTGATCGTGCTGATCGCGCTGGCGCTGGGGCGGCGTGAGGCGATCGTGGTGGCCATTGCGATTCCCGTGACGCTGGCGCTGACGCTGTTCCTGTACAAGTTCCTCGGCTACACGCTCAACCGCGTGACGCTCTTCGCGCTGATCTTTTCGATCGGCATCCTGGTGGACGACGCCATCGTGGTGGTGGAGAACATCACCCGGCACTTCGCCATGAAGGACGACCGCGACACCGACACGCGCGTGGTCGAGGCCGTGGACGAGGTCGGCAATCCCACCGTGCTGGCCACGGTGGC
>JADLGX010000405.1 GCA_020849095.1 Candidatus Eiseniibacteriota bacterium | reverse complement strand
GATTCGAACAGCAGCAGAGCAAAGTGACTTCATCGGGAAACCTCCGGGGACGCGTGGGATGGATTCAGCGCTTTCGTCACGGCCTGTTCGAACTGCGTGGAATCGGCGGCGCCTTCCCAGAAGGCGACCTTGTTGCCGGCGGCGTCGAACAACACCGTCGCGGGCAGCGCGCCGCTCCAGCCCGGGTCGATGCCATTGATGAAGGCCTGGTCGTCGCCCTGCTTGAGGTAGGACGAATCGGTGAAGCCGTGCGCGAACAGGAACTTTCGCGCCTCGCCCGTAAGCTCCCCCTCCCGGTAGACAGTTGTTGCTAGGATTTCCCGATTCACTGGGAGGTCCCGATGAAGAAGTCCCGGTTCACGGAGTCGCAGATCGTCGCGATCCTGAGGGAGGCCGAGGCCGGCGTGACGGTCGCCGAGATCGCACGCAAGCACGGCATCAGCAAGAACACTTACTTCAACTGGAAGTCGCGCTACGCCGGCGCCACGGTCTCGGACTTGAAGCGGTTGAAGGAACTCGAGGCCGAGAACGCGAAGCTCAAGCGCAGGTACAGCGAGCTCGCGCTCGAGAACACCGCGATCAAAGACCTGCTGCAACGAAAACCGTAACGCCGTCCGCGAAGCGAGCGGCCGCGATGTTCCTGGTGACGGAGCACGAGATCTCGGTTCTTCGAGCGTGCGCCATCACGCGGTTCTCGAGGGCGGCGTACTACCGGGAGCCGAAGGCGGCGCTCGAGCGCGACGCCGAGGTGATCGCGGCACTGCAGGCAGTGGTCGAGAAGCATCCGCGGCAAGGCTTCTGGAAGTGCTTCCAGCGGCTTCGGCGGCAGGGGCATCCGTGGAACCACAAGCGCGTGTATCGCGTGTACTGCGCGCTCAAGCTGAACCTGCCGCGACGGACGAAGAAGCGCTTGCCGACCCGGGTCCGCCAGCCGCTCGACGCGCCGGCGACGCTGAACACGGTCGGGGCGCTCGACTTCATGTCCGACGCGCTGTACGGCGGCAGGAAGTTCCGCACGCTGAACATCATCGACGAAGGCAACCGCGAGGGGCTGATGATCGACGTCGCGTTCTCGATCCCGAGCACGAGGGTGATCCGGGCGCTCGATCGTCTGGTGTCGATCTACGGCCGACCTGCGGCGCTGCGCATGGACAACGGGCCCGAGCTGATCTCGGAAGCACTGGCAGCGTGGTGCGAGGAGCGGAAGATCACGATGCACCACATCCAGCCGGGCAAGCCGGACCAGAACGCCTACATCGAGCGGTTCAACCGCAGCTATCGAGAGGAAGTGCTCGACGCCTACCTGTTCGGCTCGATCGAGGAAGTGCAGGCGATCAGCGACGAGTGGCTCGAGGACTACAACACCGAGCGGCCCCATGACAGCCTCGGCCAGGTGCCGCCGCGATCGTTCCTGCCGAGGAAACCGATCCCCGGGGAGTCCAGCTTCGAACTGTCTCGTTGACGGGGGAGCTTACGCGCCCAGCTGGGCGTCGAAGTCGGCGCTCACCAGCACCACGCGCAGCCCCGGGTGGCGGCGCGCCACAGCGAGCATGCCCGGGAACTCCTCGCGGCACGGCCCGCACCACGTGGCCCACACGTTGACCAGCGTGGCCTGCGCGCCGGGAGACTTCGCCCGCGCGAGGATCTCTCCCACCTCGGCCGGCATCACGGGCGGGCCGGCGGAGTCGGGCGCGGCCGCGGCGCCCGACGACCCGCCATCGGCCGGCCGGCCGGCGGGTGAACAACCGAAGGCGCCGATCAGACAGGCGGAGACCGCGGCGAGCAGGGCGAGCGGGAGTGATCGCATGCGGGCGATCCTACCGCACACGCACAATTCTCTGCGTCGCCTCCGCACCGTCACCTGAGGCCCGAATAAGGTACACGCCCGGAGGGGCGGTGCTCCCATCGCTACGGCGACCATCCCAGGTCCAGCGCGAGGTCCCCGCCGGCAAGTCACCCTCATACAGCTGCGAAACCACACCGCCGCGCAAGTCATGCACAACCACGTTCACGTGGGCGCGCCCGGGGTTGGCGAGCGAGACCTGGACGAGGCTGGCGAATGGGTTCGGCCGCGCAGCCGCCCAGGCAAGGCGCCGCGCTGCGGGTGGCAACTCCACCCGAATCGGTGTGCTCCAAACACTGCTGCCATCGCGCTTGACCACCTCGAGGCGATAGAAGTGTAGATATCCCGGTTCGGCTCCCATGTCGGCGACTTCGTAGTCCAGTTCTACCCGCCCATCAGGAAGTGGAAGCGAGATCGCGACCGGCTCGAACAATCCGTCTGCTTCGCGCGAGTGGTGCAGAGCGAACCGCAGCACATCGCCGTCATCCGTGATGCGCCAGCGCAGCATCACACCCGAGGGCGCGGCCTCAGCGTCGAACCTTGAGATCGCGGTCCCAGTGACGTCATCAGGGTTGAAGCTAGCCGCATAGATCTCCGAGCCGACGTTGGCGTCCACCAACTCGCGGTCTCGACCATCCACCCACGCGACATGAACCTGGCTGCCGACGGTCGTCAGCGCCATGTGCCAGCCCGGAAAGGGCACCGTGTCGCCCGTGTGCCACGAGCTCGCGTAGTCCGAAATTGGCTCCGAGGGATGGAATGTGAGCCCGCCGTCGGTAGACTCGCGCCAGCGCACGACCGCTCGGCTGCCACAGTGAGACTCCGTGCGGAAGTCGTACCAGGCCACGTGCAAACGCCCTTGATCGTCCACAGCGACTTCGGGCAGCGCATCCGCGAAACCCGGAGGGCCATCGCTGATCCTTCGAAGGGGGGCCCAAGTCTGGCCGCCATCATCCGACCAGGTGAGCACGGCATCCCGGTGGTCGCGCGCCACCGAACTGGGGGAGACGGCGAAATTGCTCACCGACACCGAGTAGGAGACGGAGTACTGGCCAGCGCCCCCCTGCTGAATGTAGAACCGGCCGGTGCTAGGCAGTGTGAGTACCATGGGTGGCTCCACCTCCCCCCCCATCGGCACCGCACCGGTGCGGACCATCTCGATGTTCGACATGCTGTCGGGACAGAACATCACGACCAAACCGGGTTCGATGAAGTCCGGCCAGGGCTCCCACTGCTCCCGGCCCGTGAGGGAAATGGTCTGGCCCACCTGCCCTTCGAACCCGAAATAGTCGAGCGTCGGGAAGCCGTTGTCGGAACTCGGAACTCCCCCCACAAATGTCTGCCCGATAGAGAAGGATGTCGCCTGCGAAGGCGAATCGTTCGGCTCTTGCTCTCCGACGACACCTGCAAGCGGCCCGGTAACACCTTGCGCCTGCTGCACCCATGCTGTGTACAGGCGACCACGGCGCGGCCCAGAGCTGAGGTCCACTGCCACAGAAGGAAAGTTGGAGAAGCTGTACGCGCGCGGCCAGGCTGCATTGAAGTCGAGGGACCGCCCGATCCCCGGCGGTGGCGTGTTGAGATTGTCGTCGTGGGCCGCGACGGTCACGGGATTCGAGAATGTCGCCCCTTGATCTGTCGAGCGAACCGCAAGGACCTGATTCCTGCCCCGGTCCACCCACACAATGACCAGGCTTCCATCGCCGCCGACGACCGGCCGCGCGCCGTCGGTCGAATCGCCGCCGATCGTGACGGGCGAGGACCATGTCGCGCCGCCGTTCAGTGAACGCATGAACATGATCGATGTACTCGGATCCTCATAGCGCAGGTTCACCCACGTCACATAGAGCGTACCGCCCGAGGGACTGCACGCGATCCGAAGATGCCGGCGCCATGAGCCGTCTGCCAGTGGCGTAGTGGCAGCTACCGGAGCCCGCCAGGCCAGCAGTCCGTTCGAAAAGCTGCCTCTCCGTAACTCCAGGCTCCGGGAGAGGGTCTGGGTCAAGAAGTAGAACGTGCCTGTCTGGTCCGCTACCAGAGCATTGCCTTCTCTCAGTTGACTCGAGAATGTCCCAAGATGCCCACCGACATTCCATGTATTCCCCGCATTCGTCGTCGGTGCCCAGTAGGGACATCCACCCTGGGCCCAGTCCTGAAACCACACAGCCACACCATTGGCTCCGTGAAAGGCCCCTTCTGGCGCTTGATC
>JADLGX010000404.1 GCA_020849095.1 Candidatus Eiseniibacteriota bacterium | reverse complement strand
TCGCTCCCGCGGATTCCGAAGTCCGCGACCGGATGGTGATCGTGCTCATGCAGCTGGGGCGGCACGAGGACGCGCTCACCGTGACACTCGACGGGCTCAAGCTGCGCCAGACCGCCTACGGCTGGTTTCACGTGGGCACGCTTTCGGCGCAGCTCGGGCGCGACTCGGTCGCGTGCGAGGCGTTCGCGCGCTCGGCCAAGCTGGAGCCCCACCGCGAGCAGACGCGCTCGCAGTGGGGCGAGGCTCTCGTGCGGCTGGGGCGCACGCGCGAGGCACTCGAGCAGTTCGACGAGTCGCTGCGCATCGAGCCCGCCAACCCCACCGTGCTGCTGCAGTCCGCGTGGATCCGCGCCACGTCGGCCGACGCCCGGCTTCGCGACGGGGCGAAGGCGCTCGAGCAGGCGAAGTTCGTCTCCGACGCCACGCACGGCAGCGACGCGCTGGCCGAGGCCACCTACGCCGCCGCCTGCGCGGCGACCGGGCGCTGGGCGGAGGCCATCTCGACGGGCGAGCGCGCGGTGGTGCTGGCGCGCGAGGCGGGCTCACGCGCCGAAGCCGCGCTGTACGCCGCCCAGCTGGCGCGCTACCGCGATCGCCAGGCGCTGCGCGAACGCTAGCTCTTGGCGGGCGGCCGGCGCGGGTAGAACTTCCTCCCCGCGATCTCGTCCGGCAGGTGCTCCTGCTTGGCCGCCGCCTCGGGGTCGTCGTGCGCGTAGGCGTAGCCCTTGCCGTAGCCCAGTTCCTTCATGAGCCCGGTGGGCGCGTTGCGAATCACCAGAGGGGGCGCCAGCGAGCCGCTCTCCTCGATCTCCGCCATCACCGCCTTGTACGCCACGTAAGTGGCGTTCGACTTGGGCGCGAGCGCCAGGTGCACCACCGCCTGCGCCAGCGCCAGTTCGCCTTCGGGCGAGCCCAGCTGGTGATAGGCCTGGAACGCCGCCGTGGTGATGAGCAGCGACTGCGGATCGGCCTCGCCGATGTCCTCGCTGGCAAAGCGCACCAGGCGGCGCGCGATGTACAGCCGGTCTTCGCCCGAGGCCACCATGCGGCCGAACCAGTACAGCGACGCGTCCACGTCGGAATCGCGCAGGCACTTGTGCAGCGCGCTGATCAGGTTGAAGTGCTCCTCGCCCGCCTTGTCGTAGCGCAGGTGCTTGCGCGACAGCGCCTCGCGCACGTCGTTGGCGACGATGTTCGCCACGGCGCCGCGCCCCTGCGCCTCGGCGCTGGCTGCCGCGATCTCGAGCGTCGTGAGCGCGCGCCGCGCATCGCCGTCGGCCGCGGCCGCCAGCAGGTCGAGCGCCTCGTCCTCGGCGGCCACGCGCCCGGCCAGCCCGCGCTCGTCGGTGATCGCGCGCGCGAGCAGCGCGCGGACGTCGGCGTGCACGAGTTCCTTGAGCACCAGCACGCGGGCGCGCGACAGCAGCGCCGAGTTGACCTCGAAGCTGGGGTTCTCGGTGGTCGCGCCGATGAACACGATGTCGCCGCGCTCGACGTGCGCCAGGAACGCGTCCTGCTGCGCCTTGTTGAAGCGGTGGATCTCGTCCACGAACAGGATGGTCGGCTTGCCGGTGCGCTTGCGCGTCGCCGCGGCCAGCGTCATCACTTCCTTCACTTCCTTCACGCCGCTCAGCACCGCCGAGATCTGCACGAACGGCGCGCCGGCGGTGCGCGCGATGAGCCGTGCGATGGTGGTCTTGCCCGTGCCCGGAGGGCCCCACAGCACGATCGAGCTCAGGTGCCGGCCGTCTCGCATGAGCGCGACCGGGCTGCCCGCGTGCAGCAGGTGCTGCTGCCCGGCGAGTTCCTCGAACGTGCGCGGGCGCATGCGGTCGGCCAGCGGCGCGGTGGGACCGGCCTCCTCGGGCAGCGCGCCGTAGCCCGCGGGCAGCGGCGGTTCGCCGAACAGGTCGTTGCTCATCTCTTCGCTTCCGCGTCGGCCGGGTGCGGATGCCCGGGCAGCGCGCAGCACTGCCCGCTCTGCATGAAGTTCACGAGCAGCTCCACCGCCTCTTCGACGCGCGCCGGGCGCCCGAGCGAGATGCCCTTGCCCTCGAGCGCCTGGAACAACTCGGCCAGCACGGGCGGCTCGATGTTGGTGCGCTTGAGCAGCTGCACGTCGCGGAAGATGTCGGCGGGCGGGCCCTGCGCCAGGATCTCGCCGCCACGCTTGAGCACGTACACCTTGTCCGCCAGCGGAGCCACCAGCTGCACGTCGTGCGTGGCGACCACCAGCGACACGCCGTGCTCGCGGTTGAGCCGGTTGAGCAGCTCGACGATCTCGTTGCGCGACGCCGGATCGAGCCCCTCGAACGGTTCGTCGAGCACCAGCAGCTCGGGCTCCAGCACCAGCGCGCCGGCCAGCGCCACCTTGCGCTTTTCGCCGCCCGACAGGTAGTGGCAGACTTTGTGCGCCAGGTGTTCGATGCCCACCTTGCGCAGCGCCACTCCCACCTTGGCCGACACCTCTTCGTCGGTGTAGCCGTAGTTGCGCGGGCTGAACGACACGTCGTCGTACACGGTGGGCGCGATGATCTGCTCGTCGGCGTTCTGCAGAAGCACGCCGACGCGTTCGCGGATCTTGCTGAAGTGCTTGGCCGGGTCGGCGCCGAACACCTCGACGCTGCCTTCCTGCGGCGCGAGCAGTCCGAGGATGTGATACAGGAGCGTGCTCTTGCCGCAGCCGTTGGGCCCCAGGATGACCACGCGCTGCCCGCGCTCGACGACGAAGTCGAGCCCGCACAGGTGAACGCTGGTGCGGTCGGGGTACGTGTGCCGCACGCACGACACGTGGACGATCGGTTCACTCATGGACGGCTCACCTCCCCAGCACGATGCGCGACGCCAGCACGGCGGCGAACGCGACGATGACCCACATGTCCTCGGCGCGAGTCTCGCGCCAGTGACGGCAGCCGCAGATGCGGCCGGAATGCCCGCGCAGGTGCATGACCTGGTACAGGCGCTGGCTGCGCTCGAACCCGTACAGCACCACCGTGCCCACCGCCTCGCCCATGCGCTGGCCGCGCGCGCGCAGCGTGCCGCCCAGCGCGCCGCGCAGGAACAGCGCGCGCCACAGCCGCTCGAGCCGCTGCAGCAGCGCGAACACGGCGCGATAGGTGAGGAACAGGCTGTCGCCCACCACGCGCGGCATCACGCGCGATAGGGGGGCGAACAGGTCCGGATAAGGCGTGGTGCCCACAAGCCACAGCGCGATGAGGCTGGCGATGACGGGGCGCAGCGCGGTCATGGCGATCTCGTCGGGACGCCCGGTCCAGCGCGACACCAGCCACAGCGCGGCGAAGAACAGCGGCGTGGTGGCGGCGAGCAGCACGAGCCGCAAGGGCAGGCGCGCGGAGAGCGCCAGCGCGAGCGCGACCACGAGATAGCCGGCGAGCGCCGGCGCGGACGTGGTGAACACCGCCAGCAGGATGGTGGCGAAGGCGAACAGCAGCTTGGAAATGGCGCTCGCGCGATGCCATGGCGTATGGCCGGCGCTGGCGTACTGGTCCACCTGGGCGAAGGTGTTAATCATGCGAGCCTTTCGAAGCCTCCGGCTTCGCGTGGACACCCTGCGCGTTCGTACTCGGCAGCAGGTCGGGGCGCACGCGGTCGAGGAACTGCGCCAGGCCGTAGCCGAGCAGCGACTCGACACCGACCGCCACCAGGAGCAGCGGCGCGAGCAGCGCGACCAGCGCGCCGCCCTGCAGCCAGCGGATCGTGTGGTGCACCTCTTCGTCGGCGGCCGCCACGGGCGACAGCCGCACGCTCACGGCCAGCACTGCCAGCCACAACGCGCTCGAGACCAGCTGCGAGACGGCGGTGGCCAGCGCCATGGCGAGCGGGCGGCGCATGCGCGCGGCCATCCACCGGTAGAGCGGGCGCGCCGTCATCGCGCCCAGTCCCAGCACGAGCGCGTTGAGCCCGATCACGGTGAAGCCGCCCTGCCCCATGAGCGCCAGGATCACGGTGACCACGAAGCTCACCTGGAACGCCGACGCCGCGCCCAGCAGCACCCCGATCGGGCCTGCGAGCGTCATGCAGTAGTCGAACGCGGTGATGGGCACCGGAATGGCCATCACGGCCAGCATGAGTCCGCCGAGCGCGCTCTGGAACGCGATGCGCTGCGGGCCCACCCCGCGCGTGGCGATCGCGGACAGCGCGACGCCGAACAGGGCCAGCACGAGGCCGACGATCCAGACGATCGGCGGCAGGACTCCATCGGGAATGTGCAAGTGGGACACGGGGGCTTTCGGAAGGTGGAGAGGTGGGGTCAGAAGGGGACGCCGCCCCGCAGGTTACCTACGGAGTCCATGCGAGCGCCACACCCGCCACTTTCGCCCCGGCCCGTTCGAGCGTTTCGAGGCAGGCATCCAGAGTGGCGCCCGTCGTCAGGACATCGTCCACGACGAGGATTCGACGGCCCGCCAGCCAGCCCGGACGGGTGGCGGCGAAGGCCCCGGCCAGGTTCCTCCGGCGCTCCTCCCCGCCCAGTCGAGCCTGCGCCGGCGTGGCGCGCACGCGGCGGAGAAGCCCCGGCACATGGGGGGCGCCGATCTCGTCGGCCAGCGAGGAGGAGAGCAGCTCGGCCTGGTTGTAGCCGCGTTCGCGCCGGCGCGCGGGGTGCAGCGGCACTTCGGTGACGAGCGTCCCGCGCCGCCAGGCCGACGGCACCGCGGCCGCCATCACCGCGCCGAGGTCGCGGGCCAGCGCGGGACGGTCGCCGTACTTGAGCGCATGCACCACGGCGGTGGCGCGCTCGTCGTTGAGCCACGGCGCGAACACCGCGCGGCCGGCGTGGCGAGCGCACGGCGAGCCGTCGCCGCCGCGCACCAGGCAGCGCGCGCAGAGCGGCGTCGCCAGCCGCGGAATGCGCGCTTCGCACGGCCCGCACAGCACGCGCACGCCCGCGATAGGCGCCGCGCAGCCCGCGCAGCGCTGGGGAAGCGCAAACTCGGTCAGCCAGTGCGCCAGCGTGCGAAGCGGGGCGGCGAGGAGCGAAACGCCCGGCGCGCTCATTTCAGCGCGGCCAGCCCACCGCGGCGGCCAGGGGTTCGAGCGGGACTTCCTGCCCCAGCCACAGGCTGAGCGAACGCCGCGCCTGGAACACCAGCAGCCCGAGCCCGTCCACCGCCTCGAGCCCCGACGTTCGCGCCGCCTTCACCCATGGCGTGAGCTCGGGCCCGTAAGTCAGGTCCACGACAAAGGCTGCGGGCGCGATGCGCTTGACGTCCACGGGCAGCTCGTCGGCCGCCAGCGGGGTGCAGTTCACCACCACGGTGGCGTCGCGCAGCGCGTCGCCCTCTTCCGGCGAGCGCCAGCCGAGGAAGCGCTCGTCGAGCCCCTCGCCCCAGGCGAACTTGGCGTCCTTGGGGTGGCGCGAGCTGACCGTGACGTTGCGGCAGCCCGCCCAGTGCAGCGCCACGCTCAGGCTGCGCGCCGCGCCGCCGGCGCCGAGCAGCATGACGCGCTGCAGCGAGGGATCGAAGTGCTTGGACTTGAGCAGGTCCACGAAGCCCGGCCCGTCGGTGGTCTCGCCCCACCAGCCGTCGTCGCGGAACACGATGGTGTTGACCGAGCGCGCGCGCTCGGCAGCGACCGACGCCTTGGCCACGCAGTCGAGCGCGTGCTCCTTGAGCGGGTGGGTCAGGTTGACCCCCAGCAGCCCGCGGGTCGCCAGATCGTGCAGGCGCCCCTCGAGGTCCATGGGCGACGTGCGCACACCCCTGGACTCGCAGCCGATGCCCAGCGCCGAGCAGCCCGCCCGGTGCAGCACCGGCGACAGCGTGTAGGTGAGCGGATCGCCGAGGACGGCGAGCTGGACCGTACGGTTCACGATTTCGGGGCCACGGGGGCGGGAGGAGCGGCGTTGCGCAGGCGCATGATCATGAGCATGCCGAACAGCGCCATCGCGATGCTGGTGATCTGGCTCTCGGTCAGCTCGAGCCACGGCGTCCGTAGCAGGATCGATTCCGTCTCGTAGGTGCGCGTCATGTCGAGCCCCACGCGCGCCAGCGCGAACGCCATGATGAACGTCCAGAACATCACGCCCGGCACCCGGAAGCTCTTGCGCCGCAGCCACAGCACCAGGAACAACACCAGCCCCACCGCCGCGTTGTACAGCTGCGAGGGCTGCACCGGCGTGTCGCCGTACTCGAGCGCGGCGAAGGAGTCGTGCGGAAAGCGCACGCCCCACGGCATCAGGGTGGGCTTGCCGTAGCAGCAGCCGTTGAGGAAGCAGCCGACGCGCCCGAACATGGTGCCGATCGCCAGCGCCGGCGTGAGCGCGTCGGCCACCTTCCAGCGCGGCAGCCCCATGCGGCGCGCCGCGACCAGCCCGGCGAACGAGCCCGCGACGATGCCGCCGTACAGCGTGAGCCCGCCCTGCCACAGCGCCAGCACGCTCCCCCACTCGCGGCGGAACTGCTGCAGGTGCTCCATCACGTACAGCGCGCGCGCGCCCAGGATGGCGGCGACCAGCGACACGAGGATCACGTTGAGCAGCTTGTCCTCGTCGAGCCCGAGACGCTTGGCCTCCTTGAGCCCGAGCGCGGTGCCGACCAGGAAGGCGATGGCCATCATGGCGCCGTACGAGTGCAGCTGGATGGGACCGAGATGGAACAGTTCCGGGAACATCAGTACTCCCGGCGCCGGAGCGCCACGTTCTGCAGCAGGCCGATCTGGACGCAGTTCACGATGAGGGCGGTGCCGCCGTACGACAGGAACGGCAGCGGCACGCCGGTCACCGGCGCCCATCCGACCGTCATCAGCATGTTGACCATGATGTGGAAGAACAGCGCGGTCACCACGCCGACGGCCACGAGCGAGGCGAAACCGTCCCTCGCCACGGCCGCGAGGCGGTAACCGCGCAGCACGACGACGCCGTACAGTATCACCACCGTCAGCGCGCCGAGGAAGCCGCCCTCCTCGCCCACCACGGAGTAGATGAAGTCCGTGTGCCGCATGGGCAGGAACGAGAGCGCCTTCTGCGAGCCCTTGAGGTAGCCCTTGCCGGTCACGCCGCCCGAGCCGATGGCGATCTTGGACTGGATGATCTGGTAGCCGGCGCCGTAGGGATCGTGGTCGGGATTGAGGAACGTCTCGATGCGCCGGCGCTGGTAGTCGTGCAACTGGTTCCACATGTGCGGCAGCGCCACGGCGACCGCGGCATTGATGGCGAGAATGCCCACGAGCAGCGTCACCTTGGGGCGCGCGAACGCGAGCAGCCCGGTGAACAGCGCGACGAACCACCAGATGCTGCCGGTCAGGAAGAACAGCGCCACGTTGAACACCGGCGACAGCCCCAGCAGCAGCCGACCGAGCGGCATGCCCGCCCAGAAGTACATGGCCACGAGCATCACCGGGAACGACAGTCCCGTTCCGAGGTCGGGCTCCTTGGCGACCAGCGCGAAGGGCACCAGCGCGATCAGCAGCGGCGGCAGCCACCAGCGCACCTTGGTGAGGTCGAGCTTGGCGTGGTCGAAGAAGCGCGCCAGAACGAACGTGGTCGCGATCTTGGCGATCTCGCTGGGCTGGAACTGCAGCGGCCCGATCTCGATCCAGCGCTTCGCCCCCATCTTGCTGGTGCCCACCACGAGCACGGCGACCAGCAGCAGCAGCGAGACGGCGTAGAGCGGCCACGACAACGAGTCGTACAGCCGGTAGTGGATCGCGGCCACGACCCACGCGGCGCCGAACGCCAGGAAACACCAGGCGAGCTGTTTCATCCACAGCCCCTGGTGCGCGCCGGGAATGCTGGTGGCGCTGTACACCGTGAGCATGCCGATGGTCACCAGCCCGAACACGGCCAGCGCGAGCGGCCAGTCGAGATGCGGGAGCCGCAGCTTAGTCACCGGCCACCTCCAGCGTGTCCGCGGCAACGGCGCGGGTGGAATCGCGTTTCGCGGCCCGCTTCGGCGGCGCGGTGGCGAGCGAGTCGCCCAGCAGCACGCGGCGAAGCACGTGCGCGGCGATGGGCCCGCACACGCTGCCGCCGTGTCCGCTGTTCTCCGCCACCACCGCGATGGCGATGGTCGGCACGTCGGTCGGCGCGTAGCACACGAAGAGCGCGTGGTCGTTGCCGTGCGGATTCTGGGCGGTGCCGGTCTTGCCCGCCACGCCGATGCCGGGCATCCGGACTACCGTGGCGGTGCCGGCGTCCACCACGAGCTTCATGGCGTCGTGCACGGCCGTCCAGTTCTCGGGCGAGGTGTCGAGCCCGGGCTCCGTGGGCTTCTCGATGCGGAACTCGGGCACGCCCTGCACCTTCATGACCACGTGCGGGCGCACGGCCCGGCCGCCGTTGGCCGCCACCGACGTCATGAGGGCGAGCTGCAGCGGCGAACACAGCAGCTCGCCCTGGCCGATGCCCAGGTTGAGCAGTGCGCCGCGCGGCATGCCGCCCTTGTAGCGGCGCTCGTACCACTCCTTGGTGGGCACGAGCCCGCGCGTCTCGCCGGGCAGGTCGATGCCCGTCTTTTCGCCCAGCCCCACCGCGCGCGCCACCGCCTGCAGCCGGTCGAGCCCCAGCTTGAGCCCGAGCTGGTAGAAGTAGACGTCGCAGGAAAACTGCAGCGCCCCGAGCAGGTTGAGTGAGCCGTGTCCGCGCTTGTCCCAGCAGCCGAAGCGCCGCCCACCGAAGAAGTACCCCCCGCTGCAGCTGGTGGGCAGGTGCGTGTCCGCCTTCACGAGCTCGTTGCGCAGCCCGGCCAGCATGGTGACGATCTTGAACGTCGAGCCGGGCGGGTACGCGCTCTGGATGGCGCGGTTGAGCAGCGGATTGCCCGAGGCGATCAGCTCGCGCCAGCGCGCGTACGTGATGCCGCGCGAGAACTCGTTGGGGTCGTAGACCGGCTTGCTGACCATGGCCAGCACCGAGCCGTCGCGCGGATCCATGACGACGGCTGCGCCGTGCTCGACGCCCGCCATGCCCTCTTCGAGCGCACGTTGGATGTCGAGGTCGATGGTCAGCGTCACGTCGTGCCCGGGAATGGGCGGGCGCGGCGGGCCTTCGGAGAGCGTCGAGACGCGCTTGCCCATGGCGTTGACCACCACGAACTCGGCGCCGTCGCGGCCGCGAAGCATTTCCTCGTAGCGCCGCTCGACGCCCGTCTTGCCGATCAGGTCACCCATGCGATAGCCGGCGTCGGCGCGCTTTTCCAGCTCGACGTCGTTGATCTCGCCGGCGTAGCCCAGCAGCTGCGCGCCGAGCGTGCCCTCGGGGTAGCGCCGAATGGGCGCCACCTGCACGTCCACTCCCGACAGGTCGGCGCGCATCTCCTCGACGGCGGCCATCACGGAGTAGGGCGCGTTGCGGCGCAGCACGGCCGTCTGCCCGGTGCGGTTGGCCTCCTGCACGCGGCGCTTGATCACCGTGGTGTCGTCCTGCACCAGCGACGAGATGCGCAGCAGCCAGTCGGTGGGGATGAGCGTGCGCGAGCGGCTCAGGCTCTCGGCCGGCATGGGACGGAACACGATGTCGAAGCTGGGCTGGTTGTCGGCGAGCAGCCGGCCATGGCGGTCGCGGATCGCGCCGCGCGGCGCGCGCAGCACGTCGAGCCGGATGCGGTTCTGCTCGGCCAGCCGCGACAGCTCCTCGCGCTGCACCACCTGCAGGCGCAGCAGTCCCAGCACGACCAGCAGGAAGCCCGCCAGCGCGACGCCCGCGAGGACGCTGAACCGCTCGTCCCTAATCCTTCTTGGCGGGCCGGGAGGCATGACCGAAGAGCGGGCGCCCGACGAGGCGCCTCAGGAGTGCGAGCAGGACGGTGCCGGCCGCGCTGGTGAGCGCGGTGGCGATGAGCGAGCGGCCGACGAGATAGGGAATGGCGGCATAGCCGCCGCCGAGTTCGAATGCGGACGACCACAGCTGGTGAGCGAGCGTTCCGGCCGCGAGCATGGCCACCTGCGTGCGCGCGCTGTCGCGAACGAGCGTGCCGGCCAGGCGGCCGACGGCGTAACCCAGCAGCGACAGCAGCAGCGCGTGACGGCCCAGCGCGTGCGCCGCGTCGAGATCGGCCATGAGCCCGAGGAAGAAACCGAACGAGGCGCCCCATGCGTCGCCGTGGCGCAGCGCCCAGACGACGGTGGCGAACGCGAGCGCGTCCACGATGAAGCCGCGCGTGGCCAGGCTGGAGAGCGCCGTCGAGCGCAGCAGCAGCGCCACGGCCGCCATCAGCAGAAACGCGCCGATCGGCCTCATCGGGCGCCCCGCGCCGAACTGTCGGGCTTCGCGGCGGGTTTCGCAGGAGCGGCGACCGGCGTGGCGGCGGCAGCCGTGCGCGAGGGCTCGAACTCGGTGCGCGGTCGCGGCAGCGAGCCGTCGGTGGCCGTCACCGGACCCGGCACCACGAACGCATGGCGCAGGCGCGACAGCTGCGCGGCCGGCCGCACCTCCACTTCCTGCATGAGCCCGCTGGCGTCGCGGCGGATGCGCACCACGCGGCCCACCGGGATGCCGCGCGGGAAGCGCAGCGACAGGTCGGAGGTCATCACCGCCTCGCCCACCTTGATGGTGTCGGCGAGCGGGACCGTGGTGAGCAGCAGGCGCGGCTGCGGCGCCGGCGTGAAGCGCAGGATGCCGTTGACGCCGGTGGTCTCGATCTCGCACGCGACCGCGAGGTTGGGGTCGGTGAGCAGCGCGGCGCGCGACGCGCCGGCCCACACCTCGGTGACGCGCCCGACGAGCCCGTCGCTGGTGATGAGCGCGTCGCCGATGCTCACGCCGCCGTCACGGCCGGCGCTGAGCGTGGCGGCCGTGGGCGTGGGATCGTCCGACAGCGCGAGCACCTCGACCGGCCGCAGCGCCATACCGCGCCACTGGGGCAGCGACAGCCGGGCGCGCAGCAGGCGGTTCTCGGCGCCCGAGGCGCGCAGGCGCTGGTTCTCGAGCTCGAGCCGGCCCAGCCGCTCGTGCAGCGCGCCGTTCTCGCGCCACGCGGCGAACAGGCGGTCGCCCGTCAGCACGAAGCGGTCGAAGGGCTCGAAGACGAATGCGCCAGCGCCGCGCATCCAGGCGACGGGCAGGTGATCGCCCACGACGAGCAGGAGCAGCGAAAGCGCCGCATACGTCGCCACCAGGACGACGCTGCGGCGCTCGGCCGGCGGCAGGATGCTGGGCAAGGCGTCAGTCCCGGTGGCCGCTCAGGATGACCTTCTCGTAGATCTCGAGGTTCTCGAGAATCTTGCCGGCGCCGCGAACGACACACGTGAGCGGGTCCTGGGCGACGCGGATGTTCAGGTTGGTCACTTCGCGCATGAGCAGGTCGAGCCCACGCAGCAGCGCGCCGCCGCCCGTCATGTAGATGCCGCGATCCACGATGTCCGCCGCCAGCTCGGGCGGCGTGCGCTCGAGCGATTCGCGCAATGCGTTGACGATCTGGCCGACCGGGTCCTGCAGCGCCTCGCGGATCTCGACCGACGAGACACGCAGCGTGCGGGGAATGCCGCGCACGAGGTCGCGCCCCTTGATCTCCATGTCCATCTCTTCGGGCAGCGGGAACGCCGATCCGATCTCGATCTTGATGCGCTCGGCGGTCTGCTCGCCGATGAGCATGTTGTAAGCCTTCTTGGCGTACGTCGCGACGGCTTCGTCCATCTCGTCGCCGCCGGTGCGGATGCTCGTCTTGGTGACGATGCCGTTGAGCGCGATGACCGCGATCTCGGTGGTGCCGCCGCCGATGTCCACCACCATGTTGCCGGTGGGAGTATCGACGGGCAGGTCGACTCCGATGGCAGCGGCGATCGGCTCCGGCACGAGCAGCACCTCGCGGCAGCCGGCGCGCACGGCGGAATCGATCACGGCGCGCTTCTCGACTTCGGTGATGCCCGACGGCACGCAGATGATGATGCGCGGGCGCACGATGAACTTGTGCTTCTGCACGCGGTGCACGAACTCGCGCAACAGATGCTCGGTCACCTGGAAGTCGGCGATGACGCCGTCCTTGAGCGGACGCACGGCGTTGATCTCGTCGGGCGTGCGGCCGAGCATGAGCTTGGCTTCGCTGCCGACGGCGAGCACGCGGTTGGTGGTCTTTTCGACCGCGACCACGGAGGGCTCGTTGAGAACGATGCCGCGGCCCTTCACCCACACGAGCGTGTTGGCGGTGCCGAGGTCCATCGCCACGTCGGTGGAGAAGTACCCCATCAGGCTGTCGAGAAACATCCCTGCCTCACGAATGGGAGCTGGATGGAAACGTCCTGTTGTCCGGTGGTCGCGCCGTAGGGATGCTGAGCAGAGGATGCGAGGGGCTGGTCGAGGCTTCCCTGCCTGCGAAACTGCGGCAACCTAGCACCCCATTCGATGCTGCGGCAAGCCCTTGGCCTGCCCGCCCAGACTCTGGCCGCGGCCGGCGTTCGCTCCTCCCTCACCGCGACCGCGCGCGCCGGCCGCCGGGCGACCCGGACGGCTCCGCCCGGCCCCCCGCGTCATCTTTCGAACCGGGCGAACGGCCCGGGGGTATGGCATAGTGCCGCGGCACATCTCGTGCAGTACATCTGGAGCGTCGCCCGTCGATCCCATCCCGAGGAACGCCGTTTCGCTCATTCGGCATGTCCAGATCCTTCCGAGTTCTCCTGGCGCTGGTCCCCGTGATCGTGTCCCTGCTCACGCAGGCGCTGCCCGGGCGTGCCCAGCAGGGCCAGTCGTCGCGGTACGCCTTCGCGGACACCACGCTGCTGCGCGACACGCTGGGACTGGATTTCAGCCGGCTGTTCCCCTCGGCGGATAGCCTTCAGGTGAGCCCGGACTCGCTGCGCGCGTGGATGATCCGCTGGCGCTGGGAGATCCCGCGGTTCGTGTACCTCGCCGACAGCCTCGGCATGCCCGTGGACAGCGTGGGCCCGGTCCTGTGGCGCGAGCGGTTCAACCCGCTCCTGGCCGGCTCCCACCGCGCGACGCGCAACGACTTCCGGTACTCGTCCAGCTACGACGTGTCGCGCACCACCAGCACGTGGACCAACCTGTCCACGTACAACGCGCTGCGCGGCCCCTACTACCTCAACCAGACCACGGACATCGAGCTGCAGCGCATCAAGAGCGCGGGCAGCATCATTCCGCACCAGACGCGCACGTCCACGACCGAGCTGGGCTCGCGCTTTTCCAAGGACGTCTCTCTGGGCGGCAAGGCGACGCTCTACCGGTTCAACTCGCGCGACCCGGGCTCCCCCACCGGCACGAGCGAGATCCGCAACGAGTTCCAGTTCACCGCGCGCTCCAAGAAGACCCTGAGCCGCGGCGTGAGCACCGAGCTGAACTTCCTGAGCGGCTTCCTGGACGACGAAAAGCCCGCCACCGAGATCAAGCGCGGCCTGACCGGCGACCTGAACGGCCGGCTGCGCGTGCAGCGCGGAAGCTGGTTCTCGCACGACCTGAGCGGTCAGATCAACGGCAACATGGCGCGCTCGCGCCGCCCCGAACTCGACACCGAACTCAGCACGCGCGACCAGGCGAGCAACATCCGCGGCAACCTGCAGCTGTTCAACGCCACGCCCTACGGGATCAACGTGAGCTACAGCACGCGGCGCACGCGCGTCGAGTCGCCCACCATCGCCACGCTGCTCGACACGGTCACCACGGACCCGCTCGACGTGAACTCCACGCAGATCGCCTTCATCAATCGCATTCGCACGGCGAACGACGGCGCCGACGCCACGCTGCGCCTGCGCCGCGATTCCGACCGCTACCTCAACCTGAGCACCAACGTGGGCCGCTCCACGTCGCTGAACGGCGTGAGATCGGACCGCGGCGGCAAGGCCGTGCTGCGCTGGGGGCTGGGCCCGTGGTCGCTGGACGCCAACTACAACGAGTCGCGCTCCAAGTCCGACATCAAGCGCCAGCGCGGCGGCGGCGGTTACATCGAACGCATCACCTCGCGCTCCGCCCAGGCGCAGGCCACGCGCAATTTCGGGCGGCGCATCACCACCAAGGTGACCAGCGACATCAGCCTGGGCCGCTACGGGTACACCGCGACCGCGGACTCCGCCTCACCGCCCGCGAAGCGTGACGCCTACCGGCAGTCGTACCGGATCGACGGCATCTACAACCGCTCCGAACGCCTCACCACCAACCTGGCGCTCGACGTGTCGCTCACGCGCGCCATCAACATCGAGCGGCGCGCCTCGGCGTCCAACACCGACACGCGCTCGTACCGCGCCTCGTGGATCTGGAACTACCGGCTGCTCAAGGGGCTCACCGCCACGCAGACCAACTCGATCAGCGCGGACTACCAGTTCTACCCGTTCAACATCACGCGCAACTCGCTCTCGCTCAGCTACGGCACCGACACGCGGCTTTCGGCCGTGGTCACGCCGCGCCTGAGCATCGACCTGCGCCACACCGCGTCACAGCAGCCGCGCGGCACCTATACGCGGCTCACCGACGGCAACGAGTACCTGCAGTTGTCGGACGACAGCGACGCGTTCGGGCTCAGCACCAGCATCAGCTACCGCCCGTCCAACGCCATCGCGCTGGTGCTGACGCCGGACTACACGGCGAGCGCCCGGTCCGGCACGACCAATGGCGTCGAGAGCAAGCAGCGCGAGGACCGGCGCGTGAACTTCACCGGCTCCATGCAGCTCGACCTGCCGCTGTCCACGCGCGGCCGGCTCACCGGGCGCATCGGGCGGACGTACAGCGACCAGCGCAGCGTCACCTACCAGAGCGGCGTGGGCACGCTGAGTCCGCGGTCCGAGAGTGACTTCTGGAATGGCAGACTGGAGCTGACTTGGGCCCTCTGAGCCGAACGGCACGCACCCTGATCCCCCTGCTCGCGACCGCCGCGCTGCTCGGCGGCTGCGTCAATCCCTTCACCCCCGGCGCGCCCGAAGCGCCCACCGGCGGCGGCGTGGTGACCAACTTCACGACGCCCGAGAAGCTGCTCACTACGATCGAGGAGGCCATTTCCGCCGAGAACGACGGCGCGGTGGCCTACGGCGAGGTGATCGCCGACTCGAGCACGAACACCACCCCGTTCGGCTTCTACGCCGTGCCCGACCCCGGCGTGCTGGCCGCCTGGCGCGCCACGCCCGGAGCGGGCGACCCGTACGATCCCGGCGACGTGCGCCACGAACGGCTGTTCTTCTCCGAACTCGTGCAGGTGCTCGAGACGTTCGACTACGTGTTCGTGTTCGGCCCCGACAACAGCGGCACGTCGCTCGACGAGATCGGGCCGGAGACGGCATTGCTGCACCGCTACTACATCCTGCAGGCGACGTCGGCGGACGGGCGGATCAGCAAGGAGATCGCCATCGGGTACGCCGACCTCACCCTGCGCAAGCACAACGGCCGCTGGTGGCTCGCCCGCTGGGACGACCGCGTGGATCCGCTGATCGGCGTGAACCCGGCGAACACCGACAACCGCACCATGGGTGCGAGGAGGCTCGACCTGTGACCGCTTCCCGCTCCGCACTGCCCCGGCTCGCGCGACGCTCCGCCGCCACGCTGCTGATCGGCGTGCTCGCGCTGGCCGCCGCCGGCTGCTTCAACCCGTTCGCCCCGCTCGTGTCGCGCCAGCGCGTCGCCTCGACGCAGGCCCCGATTCCCAGCTCGCCCGCCGGCGTGGTCAAGCTGTTCGAGTGGTGCTGGCAGAACCAGGACATCGCGCGCTACGAGGAGATCTTCACCGACGACTACCGGTTCGCGTTCGCCGAGGGTGACTCGGCCGGGCAGCCCTACCAGCAGACGCCGTACACGCGAGAGACCGAGCTGACCAACGTGGGCGGGCTGTTCGTGGGCGACGGCGACCGCCCCGCGGCGCGGAGCGTGACGCTCAACCTGGACAAGACCATGATCTCGCTGCCCGACCCGCGGCCGGGCAAGGATCCCAAGTGGCACCGCTCCATCCGCACGCACGTGGATCTCAAGATCGAGATCGACCGCGGCAGCGGCTCGATCGACGCCCAGATCGTCGTGGGCAACGCTCTGTTCTTCCTGGTGCGCGGCGACTCGGCGGCCATTCCGCCCGAACTGATCGCCCGCGGCTTCACCCGGGACTCCACGCGCTGGTGGATCGAGCGCTGGGAGGACGAGACGCTGGCCGAGGGCGGCAGCTCGCCCGCGATGGCCGAGCGCGGCCGCACGGCCGCCCCCACGCCGCTCCTGCCCCCGCGATTCATCACGTTCGGGCAGGCCAAGGTCGAAGCGGGGCGCTGAACCCCGCGCCCTCGGGGCGGCCGGCGGACGAGCGCCCGGGGCGTTCCATGCCCTTGTTTCACCCGAAAGAGCATGGCTATACTGCCGCCCGTTTCGCTGATCCCGCTCTTCCCTTCCGGGACCATCCGGACCCGGTTTTCCCACGCGCTGCAACGCGCCCTCGGGGGCGCGCGGAGGATGTCCATGGCTGCTGCTGGCGCCAATTCCCAGATGAACCCGCTCGAGAATGCCGGTCTCCAGTTCGACGAGGCCGCCGCCCGGCTCGGTCTTCCCGAGGGCGTCAAGGACATGCTCAAGCGCCCGCGCCGCACGACCATCCAGCACCTGCCGGTGCTCATGGACGACGGCTCCATCCAGGTGTTCACCGGCTATCGCTGCCAGCACTCCATCGCCCGCGGCCCCGCCAAGGGCGGCATTCGTTTTCACCAGGACGTGAACATCCACGAGGTCGAGGCGCTCGCGTCGTGGATGACCTGGAAGTGCGCCGTGGCCGACATTCCCTTCGGCGGCGGCAAGGGCGGCATCGTCGTGGACCCGCGCAAGCTGTCGCGCGCCGAGCTGGAGCGCCTGACGCGCCGCTACGCCGCCGACCTGTCCGATCTGTTCGGGCCCGAGTCCGACGTGCCCGCTCCCGACGTGAACACCGGTGAGCGCGAGATGGCGTGGTTCGTGGACACCTACTCCATGCACTCGCGCAAGACCGAGTACGCCGTCGTCACGGGCAAGCCGCTCGAAGTGGGCGGCTCGCAGGGCCGGCGCGAGGCCACCGGCCGCGGCGTCATGCTGTGCATCGAGCAGATGTGCAATCACCTGAACATGCCGCTCCAGGGCGCGCGTGTCGCCGTGCAGGGCTTTGGCAACGTGGGCGGCGTGAGCGCCGACCTGCTCGTGAAGGACTGCGGCGCGAAGATCGTGGCCGCCTCGGACGTGTCGGGCGCCGTGCACAATCCGGAAGGCCTCGACGTACCCGCTCTGCTCAAGTGGTGCGCCGAGAAGAAGGGCGTGGCCGGCTTCCCCGGCGCGCAGGCGCTGACCACCAGCATCCTCGAGTACGACTGCGACATCCTGGTGCCCGCGGCGCTCGAGAACCAGATCACGGCCGAGAACGCCGCGCGCGTGAAGGCGCGCATCATCGGCGAGGGCGCGAACGGCCCCACGACGCCGGACGCGGACAAGATCCTCGAGGGCAAGGGCTGCTGGGTGATTCCCGACATCCTGTGCAACTCGGGCGGCGTCACCGTGAGCTACTTCGAGTGGGTGCAGAACCGCATGGGCTTCTACTGGCCCGAGCACGAGGTGAACGACCGCCTGCGCGAAAAGATGGTGCAGGCGTTCGCCGACGTGGTGAAGGTGGCGGTGAAGGAGAAGGTGTCCATGCGCGTGGCCGCGTACATGGTGGCGATCCAGCGCGTTTGGAAGGTGTACGAGCTGCGCGGCATGTACGCCTAGTTCCGGGCGCCGTCCGGCGAAAAGCGAAGGCCCGCGGGGAGCGATCTCCGCGGACCTTCGTGCGTTCAGCGGAGCAGCGTCACGCGGTGGGTGGCCTCGCGCGCGCCGGAACGCACGCGCAGCAGGTAGAGCCCCTGCGGCGCGGCGCTGCCGTCGTCCCGGTTGCCGTCCCAGCGCGCGGAGCGATCGCCGGTCGCCAGCACGCCGTCGAACAGCGAGCGCACGCGCCGGCCGTTCAGGTCGAACACCGCGATCTCGAAGCGCCTCGCCTCTCCCGTGACGGTCCACTCCAGCCGGACCTCGCCCCGTGAGGGATTGGGGCCCGCGCGCAGCGGCAGCACCTCGCGCGGCGGAATCGCACTGAAGGCGGACCGCCAGTGCTCGAGCGCCTCGTCGGCGCTGGCGCGCAGGCGCCGGATGGAATCGAAGCGGTCGGCCCCCTGCCCCACGACCACGGCGGCCACCATGTCGCACGACTCACCCGGCGCCAGCGTAAGCGGGCCCACCGCCAGCACGGCGTGACCATGCGGCGGCCCGGTCGCGACCCACTCCAGGCCCGTGACGGGATCGCCCGGCGACCAGTAGCGCGTCGGCTCACCCGTGCTCGAGTCGAGCATGACTGCGCCCCACGGCAGGAGCCCGCGCAGCGTGTTCCAGTACTGTGACTCGTCGGCGGGATCGGAACCATTCGGATACGCCACCATGGAGCGCATGCGGAGCGCGGCGCCGCCCGCGGCAGGCCCCTGGAGCAGGCGAACACCCAGCGCGGGCCCCTGCAGGCCGTACACCGGATCGTCGTCCTGCTGGCGCCACGAATAGAGCATGTCGCGCGACGTGTCGCTGGCCACCCACTGCATGCTGTGGGCGATGCCGAGCGGATCGAGGAAGATCCCCAGCGTCAAGCTGTCGAGCGCGAGGGCGTTGCGATTGGTGATCCGCCAGCGCAAGTAGGCGACGTCGCGCAGCGCCCCGGGACGGTCGTATGCCCATCCGGTCAGTCTCACCTCGAGCCCCAGAGGCGCCGTCAGCCGATGCCCGTGGATAGGTAGCAGGGCCTGCTCCGGCCCGCAGTCGGTGAACGTGGTCCAGACGGCGACATCCCCGTCCGGTGACGCCGGCGCGCCCTGAGGGACCGCCCAGGACGCCCAGGCTGCCCGGCCCGAGGTGTCGGCGGCGGTCCAGCGCCAGACGCGATGGCGGAGATCGTCGCGCGTGGAGGAGCCGAGCGGAGCGAGGCCGGGCACGAAGTCCGAGCCGTACTCGGCGATCGCCGTGCGCAGTTCGCCACCCACTCGCGCGCCGGCCCAGAAGCCGCCCGCGTAGACGATGTCGAGGCCGCTCCCGCGCGGGTATTCGAGGGCCGGGAGCGGATCGCCGAACGGGCTCGACCAGTGGCCGAGTGTGGAGACGCGCAACCCCAGGCGGTTCGCGTCGAGGACGGCGATCGAGCCCTCGGGCAGGACGGGCCAGCCCGCCGGGGCCGCAGCAGCGGACGGCGGGCCGCACAGCAGCAGGAGCACCAGGGCCGTCATGCGCGGCGCTTGACCGCGCGCGATTCCGTGAGCCATTCGCGTCCTCCGTTCCCAGCGCGCGAATCATAGCCCTTCCCGGGCGAAGGCACGGCCGGAAAACGGCCGGCGGCCCGTGGCGCGAGGCCACGGACCGCCGGGATGCTTCCGGATGCTCGCCCTAGAACTTGAGCCGCAGCCCCATCTCGACGGTGTCGTCGAAGTAGTTGCGGATCGGGCGAATCGTCACGTCCACGCCGATCTTGCTGCCGCCGGCGTTGATCTTGGCGCCCGCGCCGAAGGCCAGACCCGAGTACAGGTCGTCGCCGCCTTCGAAGCTGTTCGAGGACTCGCCCGCGGCGTCGATCGTGGAGCTGACCGTGCCGAAGTACGAGCCGCGGAGCGCGAACATGTCACGGTAGTTCCACTCGGCGCCGCCGGTGAAGCTGTCACCGCCGAAGTTGTTGTTGAGGAACGAACCCATGATCTGCACGCGCGAAGGCCCGTTCTGCCAGGCGTTGTACGAAGCGGCCAGCGTGAAGTACGACGGCATCTCGAAGTTGGCCGACGAGAAGCGGAGCGTGCGGTTCGACGCCGACGGGTCGGAACCCGGGGGCTGAACGTTCACGTCCATGTTCTCGCCGTCGTAGTGCATCGAGGTGCCGAAGTTCTTCATCACCATGCCGAACTTGAGCCCCTTCCAGCCGGTGTCGTACTGCACACCGAAGTCGGCCGCGATGCCGTTGGCCGACATGCTCAGGATGCGCTCGCTGACGAAGTTCACGGTGCCGCCGAAACGCACGCGGTCCGTGAACGCCCTCGCCCACGAGGCGCCGATCACCGAGAAGGTGGGGCTGATGATCTCACCGGTACCGTCGGGCGCGGCCTCGGTGGTGACGATGACGTCGCCGACCGAGAGCACCTTGACGTTGAAGCCGAACTGCCCGAGCGAGCCACCCTGGGTGGCGAGCGCGAAGTAGTTCACCTTCATGTCCGCGAAGTACTGCGTGTTGCTGAAGATCGCCTCGGTGCCTTCCTGCCCGGCCAGACCGGCCGGGTTCCAGAAGATCGCCTCGGCGCCGGTGATGTCGCTCGCGGCCGCCTGTCCCAGCGCGGATCCGCGCGCACCCACGGGAATCAGCAGTTCCGGCGCACCGGAAGTGCCCTTTCGCTCGTCCGAGCCCGCCTGCGCGCTGGTCACTGCCAGCGCCAGCAGGGCCGCAAGACCGAGCGTACGAATGATGACACGGCTCATTGTCCGGTCTCCTTTCATGCTCAAGTGCACGGTCATTGTCCCTGCCCTCTCAGAAGCTGTTCAGCCGTTCCTTCTCCATGAACACGACCATTCGCCCGGTGTACTCGCCCGCGCCCGGTGCTTCGACGTGGAAGATGTACACGCCGCTGCCCACGGGCAGGGCGCTTTCGGTCTCGACGTCCCATTCGAGAATGGAGGTCGACGCGTCGGTCTTGCGGAGAGTGCGAACGAGCTGCCCGGAGAGATTGAAGATCCGGACGGTGCACTGCTCGGGCATGTTGACGAAGCGAATCTTGCGCGAGAACTGGTTCAGCTCGTACGCCGAATGCGCGTAGTACGGATTGGGCACCGCACG
>JADLGX010000403.1 GCA_020849095.1 Candidatus Eiseniibacteriota bacterium | reverse complement strand
GGAATGGCGGCGACGGCGCTGGCCAAGGTGTGGAACGCGTGACCTCCGGGGGGCGCGTGGTGCCGACCGAGGCGGGTCCCCTGACGCTCGCGCACGTCTCGCGCGAGACGCTCGAGGCGCTGGCGCTGCTGTTTCCGCGCATCGGCTATATGGAAAGCGAAAAGGGCGACCTGCTCGCGCTGGCCACCGCTCACGAGGACCGCGCCATGTTGGGGCTGCGCACGGGCTACGGCTGGTACGAAGAAAACCACCTGATCGTCGCACTGCAGATGGCGCAGGCGGGGCGGCTGAGGTTGCTGCACGCGCTGGCGGCGTTCCGCGCACGCGGATTCTCGGGCGTGCTGCTGGCGACGACCTGCGTGTGGAATCTCGGCGACGGCCACGCGCAGCAGGGCGAGCTGCTGTTCATCCATTTGCGTGAGCCCATGGCCGACGCGGTCGAAGGCAAGCCGCTGCCCACCTACGAGAAGCTCTTCGGCGAGGGTTCCTCTGGCGCGTTGTTGTCGTTCGTGGCCGACTCGCTCGAATCGTGGAAGCAGGCGGGGCTGACGGAGCGCGTGCTGACGGATCTCGAACCCTGCGCTCTTCACGACTTGAACGTGCGCTGGTGGGCCGACGCGGTGCTGGTGGACGGCCGGCTCGTGCTGGTGCGCCCCGAACTGAAGGACGATGACGTGATCCTGGCCGAACTGGTGCGCGCGGGCTTTGCCGAGGTGGAGTACGCGCCGTCGTCGTTCGTGCTGGCGGCGCCCGCCGCGCCGCGGGCCTGACGCATGCGCGTGCTCAACGTGCATCGCCGCGTGCTGGCCGCCTCGCCGGCCGACGTGGGCAGGCTGCTCGAGAGCCTCGCGACGACGGACGACCTGCTGTGGCCGTCGGACTCGTGGCCGCGGCTCAAGCTGGACCGCGGGCTCGAACCGGGCTCTCGCGGTGGGCACGGGCCGATCCGTTACGAGGTGATCGCGCACGAGGTGGGGCGCAAGGTGGAGTTTCGCTTCACCGCGCCCGCCGGCTTTCACGGCACGCACGCGCTCGAGGTGCTGCCCCAGACCACGGGCGGCAGCGAACTCGTGCACACGATCGCCATGGACGCGCGCGGACCCGCGCTCATCACCTGGCCGCTGGTGTTTCGCCCGCTGCACGACGCGCTGCTCGAGGACCTCCTCGACCGCGCGGCCGCGCTGACCGGCACCGTGGGCGAGTGGGCCGAGTGGCCGATCGAGGTGCGCGTGCTGAGGCTGTTGCTGGGGGGCAGGCGATGAACCGCGACGATCACGTGGCGCCCGAGCGCGAGCGCACGTTCGCCATGAGCGGCTGGCAGAAGTTCCTGCTCGTCGGGGGAGCGATCGCTCCGCTGGGCCTGGCCGGCGCGATCTTCTCGGTCTACCTGGCCGGGCAGGCGTCGGTCACCCGGCCGGAGGGGATGTTCGTTCCGCTGCTGGGGCTGCTCATGCTGGGCCTGAGCGCGATCGGCATTCGCAACGCTCTGCAACTGTCGCGCAGCACCATCCGCATTGCGCCGTCCGGGCTCTCGGCGGGCGCCGGCGACGCTGCGATGATCCCGTGGGACGCCATTCGGGGCGCGCGCCGGCACGACTGGCGCATGGTCACCGACCTGACCGGAGCGCCAGGCGAGGTGCTGGCCACCGTGAACGATCGCATCGAGAGCGCGCCCGCCTGTCTCGAGGCGATCGCCGACGCGGCCCACCTGGAGCGCCCGGCGCTGCCCGTGAGCCACGCGCTGCGCGGCGTGCCCGTGAGTTATCTCATGTTGCTGTTCGTGCTGGTCACGGCCATGACGTTGCTGGGAGTGGGCAAGCTCGACCTCTTCGGCATGATCATGACCGTGGTGATGGCCGGCATCTTCGCCTTCGTGGCCACGCTCGAGGTGACCGGGCTGGCGGTGGAGGAGGAGGGCGTGGTCATTCGCCGCGCCTTCGTCACCGAGACGTTCGGCTGGGACGAGATCTCGCATTGCGGATTCCGCCTGGTCACCATGCGGGACAGCCGCTGGGTCGAGGCGGTGCTCGAGACCCCGCGCGGCACGCGCAAGCTGGCGCCGCTGGGCACCACCGCGCTGCCGATCGTCGCGCTGATTCGCGCGCGGCTGCGGCAGGGACGCTTCTCCCGGTGATTTTATCCCTGTCAAAGGATTGCAAGGTCGCCTAGGGTGGCCGGCGGAGGACCGTTCCCCGACGCTCCCCGTTCGCGAGGAGTGTCGTCCCTGCCACCCATGGACGAGGTGCCCCCGTGCAGAGCCGCCCCCCCGCCGTCGAGATTCGCCGTGCCCGCAGTCCGATCCGTTCCGCGATCCTCGCCACGCTGTTCGCACTCGCGCTGCTCCCCGCACTCGCGCACGCCATTGCCGGCAATGGCAAGCTCCAGATCCATCACATCGACGTCGGGCAGGGTGACGGCGTCCTGGTGATTTCGCCGAACGGGCAGACCGCGTTGTTCGACAGCGGCAACTACCTCAGTTGCACCGGGATCAAGAACTACCTGCAGGGACTCGGAATCACCACGGTCGACTACCACTTCCTGTCGCACTACCACTCCGACCATCTCGGCTGCATCGACGACCTGGCCGCGATCGGCATCACGATCGGCACCGCCGGGTACGACCGCGGCTACTCCTACTCGAGCGGCACCTACACGGCCTACGTCAACACGCTCGGAGCCAAGCGCACGACGATGGTCAAGGACCAGATCGTGACGCTGGACGCCGGCGCCGCGACTCCCGTCCAGATCAAGTGCGTCAACCTGAACGGCGCCGGGGTCTACTCGGTGAGCGGCAGCGACGAGAACGCCAAGAGCCTCGACCTGCTGGTGAGCTACGGGAACTTCCAGGAGGAGATTGGCGGCGACCTGACCGGGGACACGGGCTCGAGCAACGACGTTGAGTCCACGGTGGGACCCCAGGTCGGACCGGTCGAGGTGTACAAGGCGCACCATCACGGCTCCAAGTACTCGAACAACGACAACTGGCTGAACGCCCTGCAGCCCAAGGTGTGCGTGATCTCGTGCG
>JADLGX010000402.1 GCA_020849095.1 Candidatus Eiseniibacteriota bacterium | reverse complement strand
GCCTTTCGCATCAACCTGATGAGCGCGTTCTTCGGCGCCGCCGGCGTCGCGGCGCTGGTCGTGGGGGCGCTCGAGCTGGGAGTGAGCGGGCCGGCCGCGCTCGCCGCGGCCATGATCTTCGGATCGGGCTTCAGCTGGTGGAGCGCCTCGCTGCGCGCCGAGGTCTACACGCTGAGCCTGTTCGTCATGGTGGTGGCCTGGTGGCGGGTCGTGGTGGCGCTGCGAACCCGCTCCCCGCGCGACCGGCTCACGGCCGCGCTCCTGCTGGGCGTCGCCTGCACCGGGCACCTGTCCCACCTGGCGGCCGTGGCCCTGCTCGGGCTGGTGCTCGCCTGGGCGGCGTGGCGGGAGAAGCGCCTGTGGCCGGAGTGGGCGCTGCTGCCCGCGCTCTTTCTGCTGGGACTGACGCCCTACCTCTATCTGGTGTGGGCGGACCGGGTGAACCTCGGCTTCGACTACCTGCGCTACGTGGACCGCACCTTCTATCCGGGCACCGGCGTGCCCGACGAGGCGCTGGACTCGGCGTTCGAGCGCCTGCGCTGGCTCGTGTTCGGCCGCAACCTGATTCCCGGCTCGCCCATGGAGTTCCACCCCGGCGACCTGCTGCGCGCGAGCTGGAAGCATTCGATTCCGGTCGGGCTGTTCGAGCTGGGGCTGCCGGTCACCGCGCTGCTGGTTCCCGGGCTGGTGCGGTTGTGGAGGCTCGGCCGTGGCGAGACGCTGCGCATCCTCGCCGTGGTCGCGGGAACGCTGCTGCTCTCGGCCCAGGTCTCGTTCGGAGGGCTGTTCGCGCTCTTCCTGCTCTTTCCGCTCGCGCTGCTTTCGATCGTCGCGGCGCTCGGGCTGGAGGGGCTCGCCGGGCTCGTGACGCGTGGCGCCGTGCGCGCCACGCTGGTGCCCGTCGCCGCCGCGCTGCTGATGGTCCCCACGCACGAACTGCGGCGCAACGCCTACTCGCACCCGATCGGCCGCGAAGGCTGGATGGTCCACGACGAGGGATCCAATCGTCCGCTGCGCCTGATGTGGAGGAGATTGCGGCGGCCCTACGCGACCCGCGACTTCGGGCGCGGCGTGGTGCGGGCGGTGCCCGACAGCGCGCTGCTGATCGCGACGTGGCCGGACATGGGAGTGGTGCTCTATCACACCTACGGGCTGGGGCAGCGCCCGGACCTCGAACTGATGCAGCTCAGCCGGCCGCAGTACCTGATCCGCGCGCGGGTGTGGCAGGAGCAGCACGACCTCACGCGGCGGCCGATCGTGTTCCTCTCGATGCCGCCCGACCTGCGTCCGCACGTCGCGGCGGCGGACTCGGTCGAGTTGGAGCCCGGCCGCTGGGCCCATATCGTCCGCACGCCGCTGCTCGGCCTGCCGGCTTCGCGCGGGGACCGCCTGCACGAATGACGCCGCCGGGGCCGGCAGGGTTCAGGGCCGCACGACCCGGAAGCTCAGCGGCCGCTGCAGCCGTTCGAACCCCGAGCGCGCCGGATCGGGCATGTCCGCGATGACCCGCTCCAGCCCGCGGATGGAGTTCAGCGTCAGGATGGTGCCGCGGTCGGCCGGCGGCCCGTCCACGATCATCACGATGCGGAGCGGCTTGCGCAGGTAGTTCCACGCCTCGGCCGCCTGCCGGGTCGGCGGATACCCCCGGAGCACCACGATCAGGTCGGCGCCCTCGGGCAGCGGCGCGCTGTGCAGTCCCTGCAGCGCGTCCCACCCCTCGGGCCAGCCGGGCAGGGAGACGACCACGTGGCTCACGCTCGGCAGGTACGCCAGGTCGTTCAGGTCGCGCGGGCTGGGAATGCGGGTGAACACGGCCGACGAACCGAACCCCATGTCCAGCGGGTCCAGCAGAAGCGGGACCACAGGTGCGGGCGCGGCCGACGCGCCCTCCGCCGCCACCCCGGCGCTGTCGCCGGGGGCGGGGCTGGCGGCCCGGGCAGGCGCTGCCCAGGGCAGGAGCAAGGCAAGGAGTGCGGCCAGGGCGGGGGTGACGGAGCGGGTGAGTCTCATGGGGTGCCTCCGAGCGTAAAGTGGGCCCGAAGATTGACAGGTCCCGAGGGCGCATGCTACAAACTGTCGCTCCATATCCACCCCAGAGGTCATGAGAAGGCCGATGGGGCGCCGGTTCGCGCCCGTTCCGTGGCGCGTGTTTCCGGTCATGACGTACCCGCGGTTCTTCAGGGAGTACTGCATTTCATGTACGCGATCGTCGACATCAACGGCATCCAGACGAAGGTAACGCCCGACGCGGTGCTCGAAGTCCCCGCGCTCGCCGGCGAGCCTGGTGCCAAGCTCACCTTCGACAAGGTGCTCCTCGTCGGCAACGGCGACAAGATCTCGGTGGGGCAGCCCTCCATCAAGGGCGCGTCGGTTGCCATCGAAATCGTCGAGCACCTGCGCGGCCCCAAGCTCCGCATCTTCAAGTTCAAGCGCCGGCGCGCCTATCGCCGCCGCAAGGGCCACCGCGATTCGCTCACCCGCATTCGCGTCACCGCCATCTCGGCTTAACGCAGAGGTCTACCCATGGCTCACAAAAAAGGTCAGTCCTCGACCAAGAACGGTCGCGAATCGCAGGCACAGCGGCTCGGCGTCAAGAAGTTCGGCGGCGAAGTCGTGCGTCCCGGCATGATCATCGTGCGTCAGCGCGGCACGGTCGTGCACCCGGGCCTCAACGTGGGCAAGGGCAAGGACGACACGCTCTTCGCGCTCGCCGACGGCAAGGTCACCTTCACGCGCTACGGCAAGACGCGCAAGAAGGTCCATGTGCTTCCGGTGACGGCCGAAGCCAACTGAGTTTCGCTGCACGATTCATCGCGCCGCCACCGGTCGAAACGACCCGTGGCGGCGTTTCGTTTGAATAGCACTCATAACGGAGGGATCCCGTGAAGAACAAAGTCGCCGTCATTGGCGCTGGCAATGTGGGAGCGAGCGCGGCGCTGTACGTGGCCGAGCGCGGGCTCGCGGACGTGGTGCTGATCGACCGTCCCGAGATGGAAGGCATGCCCCAGGGCAAGGCGCTCGACATGGCGCAGGCCGCTCCGCTCTGGCACAAGGGCGGCAAGATCGAAGGCGCGACGGATCTCGCGGCGGTCAAGGGCGCCGACGTCGTCGTGATGACGGCCGGATTCCCGCGCAAGCCGGGCATGTCGCGCAGCGACCTGCTCAAGGCGAACGCCGACATCATCATTCCCGCCGCCAAGGCGGTGAAGGAACACGCGCCGAACGCCTACGTCGTGGTGGTCACGAACCCGCTCGACGTGATGGCGCACCTGTTCTGGAAGACCACCGGCTTCCCCAAGCACCGCGTGCTCGGCATGGCCGGCATTCTCGACTCCGCGCGCTTCCGCGCCTTCCTGGCCATGGAACTGGGCGTCTCGGGCGCCGACATCCAGGCCATGGTGCTCGGCGGGCACGGCGACTCCATGGTGCCGCTGCCGAAGTACACCACCGTGGGCGGCATCAGCGTGTCGGACCTCGTTCCGGCCGACCGCCTCGCGGCGATCATCGACCGCACGCGCAATGGCGGCGCCGAGATCGTCAAGCTGCTCAAGACGGGTTCCGCCTACTACGCGCCCGCCATGAGCGCGGTCGAGATGGTCGAAGCCATCCTGACCGACCAGAAGCGCATGGTGCCCTGTTCGGTGCTGCTCGAGGGCGAGTACGGCCTCAAGGACCTCTTCATCGGTGTGCCCGTGCTGCTCGGCGGCAAGGGCGTCGAGAAGATCGTCCAGCTGCAGCTCGACCCGGCGGACCAGGCGGCGCTGGCCAAGTCGGCCAAGGACGTCTCGGACATGATCGCGGAGCTGAACGCGTAGTCCGTCGTCCCGGTGTTTTCGCGGGGCTACGTCCATTGCGACGGCGCCCCGCGTGTTTTCGCCCCTCGCGCGCGCTGTGTTAGCGTCCGTCCCCGTGCGATTCCCATCCCTGCATTCGTGCGCCCTCGTCGCGCTCTTCTCGTTCGCGATTCCCGCTGTTTCCGCCGCCTCGACGCCCGCCGACAGCCTGGAGGCGGAGTACGCGCTGCTCGAGCGGACCGACTCGCTCATCGTCGCGTCCCTGGACCGCATGCGGGGAGTGGTGCCGGGTTCGGACACGACGATCGCGTGGGCGCTGTTCCAGGCGCACCCGCGCCGCACGATCACGCTGGTCATGCCCACGCTGCGCTCCGTGCCCCGGGGGCTCGCGCTGGGCGCTCCCAACATGGTGTGGCGCGTGCGCGTGCTCCAGCGGCTCACGGGGCTGCAGTTCCGCGCCCGGACGCGCGCCAAGCTGGGCGCCGAGGAAAGGTCCTGGCTCGCGCCCGACAGCACCGGCGCCATCCCGTTCGCGGGCGAGAACGCGCCGCGCGGCATGACGTGGGTGGCGCCGCGCGACGCCCAGCGCGACATCCTCGCGCAGTGGCAGGCCTGGTTCGAAGGCGGCGGAGCCTCGCGGCCCCTGCCGGCCGTTGACCGGACGCGCGCTCCCAAGGGCTGGTGGCATTGAGCGCAGCGCTCGCGCGCCGGGGCTTCGACCTCGGCGGTGGGCTGTGTTAGCTTGCGCTCCCGTGTTCACGGGAACCCTGCCATCGATCGGCGCCGCCTCGGGCGTATTCCTCGTCCGCGACGGCGCGTCTCTTTTTCGGGCCTCGAACCGGCTCATCGGAGCGTTCGCGTGAGCTCCCGCGTTCTCGCCGTCATTCCCGCGCGCTACGGCGCCCAGCGCTTCCCCGGCAAGCCCCTCGCCGTGCTGTGGGGCAAGCCGATGCTGCAGCACGTCTGGGAACGCGCCCGCGCCGCCAGCGGGCTCGACGAGTTGGTGATCGCCACCGACGACGAACGCATCGCGAACGCCGCGCGCAGCTTCGGCGCCGAGGTGGAAATGACCTCGGCCGACTGCGCGAGCGGCACCGACCGCGTGGCCGAGGTGGCGCGCCGGCGTCCCGCGGCGGACATCGTCTTCAACCTGCAGGGGGACGAGCCCGAGCTGGAGACGGACGCCGTGACCGGTCTGGCGCGCGCGATGCGCGCCGACCCCGGGCTCCGGATGGGCACCGTGGCCCACCACGAACCCGACTTCGCGACCTTCCGGTCCGAGAACGTGGTCAAGGTGGTCGTGGACGACCGCGACTTCGCGCTCTACTTCAGCCGCGCCGACCTGGCCGGCGCCACGCGCGGCGGTCCCGCGCTACGGCATGCCGGCGTCTACGCGTTTCGCCGCGACCTGCTGCTGGAGTTCGCCTCGTGGCCGCCCGGAAAGCTGGAGCTGGCCGAACGCCTCGAGCAGCTGCGCGCCGTCGAGCGCGGCGTCCGTATCTTCGTCGTCCGTGGAGCGCGCCCGTTTTCGGGCGTGGACACTCCCGAGCAGATGGCCGCGCTCGAAGCGCGCGGCCCCGTGATTTGATCATGTCGTTCCTTTGGGTTCAGAACTCCTGAGAGGGGGAGAGCCATGGCCAAGATCGTCGTCGTCACCGGTGGTGTGGTTTCGTCGCTGGGCAAGGGCATCGCCGCGGCGTCGCTGGGGCTGCTGCTCAAGGCCCGTGGCATGCGCGTCACGATCCAGAAGCTCGATCCGTACCTCAACATCGATCCGGGAACCATGAGCCCGTTCCAGCACGGCGAGGTGTTCGTCACGGATGACGGCGCGGAGACCGACCTGGACCTGGGTCACTACGAGCGCTTCACCAACGCCTCGGTCACGCGCAGCCACAACGTGACGGCGGGCCAGATCTACGACTCGATCCTGTCCCGCGAGCGCCGGGGTGACTACCTTGGGCGCACCGTGCAGGTGATCCCTCACGTGACGGACGAGATCAAGCGGCGCATCCACTCGCTCTCGCTCATGACCGAGGCCGACGTGCACATCGTCGAGATCGGCGGCACGGTGGGCGACATCGAGTCGCTGCCGTTCCTCGAGGCGGTCCGCCAGCTCAAGCTCGAGCTGCGCCGGGACGTGATCTTCGTGCACGTCACGCTGGTGCCGTTCATCAAGGCGGCGGGCGAGGTCAAGACCAAGCCCACGCAGCACTCGGTCAAGGAGTTGCGCGAGATCGGCATCCAGGCGGACATTCTCCTGTGCCGCTCCGAGGCGCCCCTCGACTCCGACGTGCGCGAGAAGATCGCGCTCTTCTGCAACGTTCCGACCGAGGCCGTGATCGCGGCCACCGACGTGAAGTCCATCTACGAGGTGCCGGGTGTCTTCCACGAGGGCGGGCTCGACGACCTCGTGGTGCAGATGCTGGGCCTGCCGCCGCGCGACGTGCAGCCGCCGGACCTGTCGGCGTGGACGGAGTTCGTCCGCCACGTGACGCACCCGGACCGGCAGTGCGAGATCGCGATCGTGGGCAAGTACACGCACGTGCGCGACGCCTACAAGAGCGTGATCGAGGCTCTCGTGCACGCGGGCGGCGCCAACAAGGCGCGCGTCAACCTGCGCTGGGTCGAGAGCACCGACGTGGAGCAGAAGGGCGCCGCCGAACTGCTGTCCGACGTGGACGGCATCTGCGTGCCCGGCGGCTTCGGCGAGCGCGGGGTCGAGGGCAAGATCGCCACCGTGCAGTTCGCGCGCGAGAAGAGCATTCCGTACTTCGGGCTCTGCCTGGGCATGCAGGTGGCGACGATCGAGTTCGCCCGTCACGTGGTGGGCTGGGCGGACGCCAACTCCAGCGAGTTCGATTCCTCGAGCGAACACAAGGTGATCGACCTGCTCGCCGACCAGGCCAACGTGGTGGACAAGGGCGGCACGATGCGGCTCGGCGCGTACAAGTGCGCCCTGCGCGACGGCAGTCTGGCGGCGCGCGCGTACGGCGCATCCGAGGTCGAGGAGCGGCACCGCCATCGCTACGAGCTGAACAACAAGTACGCGCAGCAGCTGACCTCGCGCGGGCTGGTGCTGTCCGGCAAGTGCGTGGGCCGCGAACTGGTGGAGATCGTCGAGCTTCCGGACCATCCGTGGTTCCTGGCCGTGCAGTTCCACCCGGAGCTCAAGTCCCGCCCGCAGGACCCGCATCCGCTGTTCCGCGACTTCGTGCGCGCGGCCCTGGAGCGCCGGGTGGCGAGACTGGGCGACAACGCCTACGACTCGTCCGTGGAGCGCGCCGCGCAGGAAGCCGAGGCCTGATGAAGACCTTCGCGATCGGCAACACGCAGGCGGGCGGCGACCGCCTCCTGATCCTGTCCGGTCCCTGCGTGATCGAGAGCGAGGGCATGTGCCTGCGCGTCGCGGAGCACATGAAGGCGCTGTGTGACGCCCGCCGGCTTCCGTACGTGTTCAAGGCTTCCTACCGCAAGGCGAACCGCTCGAGCGGCCGCGCGTTCACCGGGCTGGCCTCCGACGAGGCGCTCGCGGTGCTCGCCAAGGTGCGCCGCGAGCTGGGCGTACCGGTCGTGACCGACGTTCACGAGGAAGCCGAAGTGGCGGCCGCCGCCGAGGTGGCGGACGTCCTGCAGATTCCCGCGTTCCTGTGCCGCCAGACCGGACTCCTCGTGGCCGCGGCGCGCACGGGCCGGACGGTGAACGTGAAGAAGGGGCAGTTCCTCGCGCCGGGCGACATGCGCAACGCCGTGGACAAGATCACGGGCGCGGGGGGCGAAAAGATCATGCTCACCGAGCGCGGCACCACGTTCGGATACGGCGACCTGGTCGTGGACATGCGCGGGCTGGTCGTGATGCGCGAACTGGGCTGGCCCGTGCTCTACGACGCCACGCACAGCCTGCAGCGTCCGGGCGGCAGCGAGACGGGCGGCGACCGCCGGTTCGCCCATCCGCTCGTGCGCGCGGCCGTGGCATGCGGGCTCGACGGCCTGTTCTTCGAGACTCATCCGGACCCGGCGCATGCGCTGAGCGACGCGGCGACCCAGCTGCCGCTCGAGCAGGCGGCGGCGTTCCTCGACGATGCCTGCCGCGTCCGCGACGCGGTGGCGGAGGTGACCCGTGGCTGATGCGCCCTTCGACCATCCCGTGCGCATTCTCTTCCTCGACGTGGACGGCACGATGACGAACGGCGTCATCGGCTTCACCAAGGAGGGGGACTACCGCAGTTTCTGGGTGCGCGACGGCATCGCTCTGGAGTGGGCGCGTTCGCTGGGCGTGCTGCCGGTGGCGATCTCCGGCCGCGCCTCGCTGGCCGTGGAAGCGCGCATGCACGACCTCAGGCTGGAGCACTACCTCGGCGCGCGCGACAAGGTCGCTGTGGCCGAGAAGATCCTGGCGCGCGAGAAGGCGCGCTGGGAGGAGTGCGTCATGGTGGGCGACGACCTGCCCGACGTGCCCATGCTCAAGCGCGTGGGCTGGCCCGTCGCGGTCGCCGACTGCGCGCCCGAACTGGTTCCCATCGTGAAGCACGTCACCAAGGCGCGCGCCGGTTTCGGCGCGGTACGCGAGGTGGTCGAGATGATCCTGCGCCACAACGGCGTCTGGGATGAAGTCCTGCGCAAGCACGAGCTGTCATGAGCCCCGACCGTTCGCAGCAGCTGGCCCGCGAGGTCATCCGCACCGAAGCCGCGGCCGTCGCCGCGCTCGAGGGCCGGATCGGCCCGCTGTTCTCGCAGGCGGTGGACACGCTCGCCGCATGCCGGGGCAAGGTGATCGTTTCCGGAGTGGGCAAGTCCGGCCTGATCGGGAAGAAGATCGCCGCCACGCTCACCAGTACGGGCACGCCGTCGGTGTTCCTCCACCCGAGCGACGCGATGCACGGCGACGCGGGATTGTTCTCGCCGGGCGAAGTGGCGCTGTTCGTCTCGAAGAGCGGGGCGACCGAGGAGCTGCTCTCCCTGCTGCCGTATCTCGAACGCCACGCGATTCCGCTCGTGCTTCTGGTCACGCAGCCGGGTTCGCCCCTGGCCGGCCGCGCCAGCGTCGCGCTCGTGCTGGGCCCGGCGGCCGAGGCGTGCCCGCACG
>JADLGX010000401.1 GCA_020849095.1 Candidatus Eiseniibacteriota bacterium | reverse complement strand
CCGCCCTGTCCGAGCAGCGAGAGGATTTCGTAGGGACCGAGTCGCGAGGATGGAGTGAGCGGCACGGCGGCGACTCTAGCGAATCCGCGCCGTGCGCGACACGCCGGAAGTCACCTGGCGCTCAGAACGCCGTTCCGAGCGCCAGCGACCAGCCTTCCAGCCGCGCGCCGCCGAGCCCGGCCGATGCGAAGCCGCTGGTCGTCAGGTTTCCGATCGTCCCACCGAACCCGGCGCCGCCCGTGGGCGGGCCGTCGAGGTTCCACTCCATCCGTTCGAAGGTCAGCCGGGCGAAGGAGCGAAAGCGCGAGCCGGCGCGGCCGAGGTCCGCCTGCACGCCGTACCTCGTCTCGCCCATGATCAGGTCGGTCGCGGACGCTCCATTCCGCCGCACGGTCGCGGCGCCGATGAGCGGAGCCGAGGGTGACGAGGCGACCGCCCCCACCGCGCGTCCGAACGAGTTGCTCTTGCCGTCGAGCGTCGCGGTGCGGCGGCCCACGAAGACGCTGAGCGGCCACCGCTCGACCTGGTAGGCGAGCGTGTAAGCCACCACGTTGCCGTCACCCTCGAACGACGAGCCGTTCGAGAACTGCAGCTCCACGAAGTTGCCGGAGGTGAAGACGCCGAACACCTCGATCTCCCCTTCGGTGAGAAGGTGCGCCGCGCGATGTCCCGCGGTGCCTTCCAGCGTGAAGCCCCAGCGGGAATAGCCCGCCACCGCTTCGAAGTCCCCGGTGAAGAGCTGCAGGCTGCCGGTCTCGCTCACCGTCGCGAAGTTGGGTTGCACGACCGTGCCGGGAGCCACGGGCCCGGGTCCGGTGGTGGCGTTCGCGAGGTCGAAGAACCGGCCCTGCGCGCCCACGCTCAGCCCCGACGAGGTGTTCCAGCGCCAGCCCAGGGTGATTCGCGGCGCGTGCGCTTCGCCCTCCATGCCGTCCCCGCCACGCAACTGCATGTCCATTTCGGTCGTGCGCGAGTCGTCCAACCTCAGGGTGACCACGCCGCCGGTGCGCGGTGTGGTCTCGACGAACAGGGGGTCGAGGCTGACGAACCAGTTGCTCCGCTCCCCGGAGGGCTCGGGGCGTCGCTCCGCGTGGGCACCGGAGGCGGCAAACGTGAGCAGCGCGACGGCACACAGCAACAATGCAAGTCGGGGCATCATGCGGGGAGTACCTCCGGACATGGGGCGCAGCTCGCGAGGACGGCTCGGTGCCGCGCAGCTTAGCGGAGCGATCGACGCGTTCACAGCGTGGGTCCGTGGTTCCGCCGCGGGGAACCGCTCACCGGTTCCCCGCAACATCGCGCTGGACTCGCTCCACCCATTCACGGCACCCTCTCGCTCGCTCAGGCCATCGTGCCCGCGCCACTCGACTCGAATCTCAGGGAGGGGATGATGCCGCGGTCCGCCTTACGGTCTGGCATGGCGTTTCTGGTCACGAGCCTGGTGTTCTTCTTCGCCAGCGGGTGCGCGGCGCCGAAGCCCGAGCCGCTCCAGCCCGCCGAAACATTTCACTGGGTCGCCCAGCCGATCGAGTTCTCGCCCCCTCCCGCCGGCTGGTACCGCGAGGGCGACAATGGCGGTGGCATGCTCGGCGTCCGGTTCGTGCTGACCGGCGGCGGCGGGCAGTGCATCAGTGTGCTCGCGTATCACCAGCTGGCCGAGAACGGGACGCACGCTGGCGAGACCTACAGTGCGTCGCCGAGTGCCGCGGCGCCGACGCTCACCGACCTGCTCCCGCTCATTCGCCTGCGGCCCGAGCGCATGCAGGAGCCTGCTCGCTGGATCATCGCGCACGAGCGCGACACGGTGCTCGCCGGGCATCCGGCTTTCGTGAGCTTCGATACGCTCGTCACCCCCGAACGCCCCCTGCTCTATCGCGAGATCTACTGGGTGGTCGGCGGGTGCGCGTTCAAGGCGGTGTACCAGGGCACCGACGAAAACCTGCCGATGTTCGCCCGGATCGTGGATTCGATCCGATTCCCCGAGGGCTCCCATGCTTCGACGCATTGAGCGATCGGTCGTGCTCGTGCTTTGCCTGGCGTGCGCGCCCGGTTGCTCACGCCCGCAGGCGCCGGCGCGACAGGCCGCCACGGTCGGCTCTCACCACGTGCAGTTCCTGTTGCCCGCGGGCTGGGAGCACCTCGATCACGGCCGGCAGCACCTGTTTCGTCACGGCGAGGCACAGTTGCTCATGCGGGATCTGGGTGAGGCCGATCGCGACAGCGCGCTACTGGCGCTGACCGGAGATCCCCAGCGCCGCGAGATTGCGAGCCGCGACACGCTCGAGGTCGGCGGCTCCGAGTGGATCGTGCTGAAGACCTGGGACCGGGTGAGCCACATGAATCCGTCGAGCATCGCCGGCGTCGTCCAGGACGGACGGTTGCTCGTGCTGGCCACGGGTCTCGGTTCGCACGAACAGACCGGCCCGGCTTTCGAGGGGCTGCTGCAATCGCTCCGCGTTTCGGCGGACTCCAGCGAAGGGCGCTGAAGAGCGTCAGCGCCCCGACGGGGCGTAACGCAGGATCACCTGGGGCTGCGTGCGTGCCCGATCGCCGGCGGCCCAGGCGTGTCCGGCGTCGAGCACGAACAGGCTGCGCAGCATTTCGCCGGGCTGCACGTGTTCGACGCGCCAGGTCTCGCCACCATCCGACGTGCGCAGCACGACCGACTCGGCCACGTCGGAGTACGAGCCCACGGCCCAGCCGTTCGCCGGGTCGGCGAAGCGGATCGCGGTGATCTCGAGGCGATCCGGCGGGGTCTCCAGTTCGGGCACCACCTCGCGCGGGCGAGGCTCCTCGCCGCGCGGGATGACTCGAACGATCGGGACGCCGGATTCCTGCAAGGTCCATGTCGTGCCGCCGTCGCGAGTGCGGAAGATCGTGCCCAGCTCGCCGGCGATCCAGCCGTGATCGGGCTCGCAGAACGAGATACCGCGCAGGATGGGGCGTTCGCCCGCTCGCAGCGGAAGGGCGACCGGCGTCCAGCTGGCGCCGCCGTCATCCGTTCGCCGGAGGCTGCCGCCGTGGCCGACCGCCCAGCCGCGAGTGGCGCTCGTGAACGCCACGGCGTTCGCCAGGACGAAACCCCTGTCACCCGTGCTGCTGGTGAGCGTGTTCCAGGTCTCTCCCCCGTCCTCGGTTCGGGCGACGCTCGTCCCCGCCGCCCAGCCCGATCTCGGGTCGATGAAGTGGAGATCGTACAGGCCGCTGCTCGAAGCGCCGGCCGCGGGTCGCCAGCTGTGGCCACCATCGTCGGTCAGGAGCACGCCGGCATGGCCGGCGGTCGCGCGGCCGAACAGCGAGTCGCGAAACTGAACGCGTCCCATGGCGGCTCGCTCGCCGGCATTCGGGATGATTCCCGAATCGAAACTCCACGTGCGGCCCCCGTCGCGCGTGCGCCCGACGATTCCACCTTCGATCGCCCACCCGCCACCGGCCACCCAGCCGTTGAGCGAATCGGTGAACCACATGCCGCTGAAGTCGGCATCGGTCGGGACCGCCACCGCCTGCCATGGCTCGGGAGCGCGCTGCGCGCAGGAGGCGGCGAGCGCGAGCATCGCAACAAGGGGCGCGATCGCGAGCAGGCGAGCGGGCGCGACGACGGCGTGCGAGCGGGCAGCGTTCATGGACCGGCATGCTAGCGCACGCCGATGCGACAAGCCGAACGGCCACCCGGGACTGAAGTGGCCGTTCGGAAATGTGCGCTGCGGTGTCGTGAGGCGAATGCCTACTGGTTCAGGCTCTTGATGCGTCCCCAGGTCGTCGAGCCCGTCGTGGTCAGCGCGCCCTGGTTGAGGTTCACGTTGTCCACCGACATCGACGAGACGCTGCCGATCACCGCGCCCGTGGGCGCTTCGAACTGGATCGTCAGGTGGTCCGTGTTGGCCGGAGCGACGAACGAGCCGCTGTAGCTGGTCCAGTTGGCCGGCGTGTAGTTGCCGAGCAGCCCGGCGCTGCCGATGACGGCGCCCACCGCGTTCTGCGCGAAGATCTCCACGAAGAACACGCCGCCGTTCGCGGCCGTCCCGAGCTTGAGGTCGAACGAGTAGAACACGGTGCCCGGAACCGCGGTTCCGTTGGGCGTCGTCTGCGCCATGGTCAGGCCGTTGGCTTCTGCCCGGTTGTCGAGGAACGCGCTGTACAGCCCGGGCAGCGAGGGACCGTTGGCCGGGGTCTGGACCGTGATCGTGGAGTTCGGGCCGAGGCCGCCCACTCCCGCCCACGGGGCCAGCACGCCGGATTCGAAGTCACCGTTCGTGAGCAGGTTCGCGGCGGAGGACGGGCTCGCGTTGGTCGTGAGCGCCAACAGGCACAGCGCGGCGGCGAACATCAGGATCGGTCTTTTCATCTGGGACCCACCATTTCTGGGAATGCCCTTCTCCGCTTCCTGAGGAACTGTTCCGAAGGTCGGAATCGGAAGCGCGAGGCGACATCCGGCGGTCGGGGGCTTGCGGCGAAATGCCCAGAGGGCCGAATACGCTTCGCGGTGACGGAGAAGCTGAAGCGTCGGTGCGCCAGAGACCGGACGGGGGGCCGGGGTGTGCGGAGTGGAGCGCTCGTGACATAGGCTCTCGCCCGTCGCACGCACGCTGTCCTCACCACCGAGCCTACATTGTACGGAGGCCGAACAAAGGTGGCAATGGATTTTTCGGGGCCGGCCGACCGACGCCGGTGCTCCGCTCGGACAAAGGTGCTGGGGCTCGCGGCTACCGGGTCGGCTCCGAAATGGATCGCGGCTGCCGGGGCTTTTCAGGCCTTGTGGGGTCCACGAATACATTCGAACGATAGACGAAGGGGCCGAGAGTACTGAGGGCCCCGTACAGGTCCCCGTCCGCTGTCACGACCGTCACGCTGTCGCCGGTTCCCGGCCCGCCCGGCATCAGCCCGGTCACCGGGTTGAGGGGGCCGTCGGCCGTCGCGGTGGACGCGCCCAGATGGTAGGCCAGCGCCAGCAGGAACATCCCGGCGGATACGAAGAAGAACTTCCGAGCCATCTCACTTCCTCCGTTCGCTGTGCTTCGTGGACACGGGGAGCCAGAGAGATCGAACGCCTGCCATTCTCGGCGCCGGTGTTCCTGTCAGAGCACGACGACGCGCGTCACGCGGGTGGCCCCTCCCTGCCGCAGGCTCACCAGGTAGAGTCCGGGCGCCAGAATGGTGTCCTCCGTCACATTCAAGAGGTGCTGCCCGGCGCCGAGCCGGCCCACTTCGCGCGCCGCGATCCGCCGGCCGCTCACGTCCCACACCTCGAGCTGGGCGGGTGCGGAAGAGTCCAGGACCAGGAGAACGCGCGGCATCTGCCCGCGAACCGGATTCGGGAACGCCGGCCGCAGCTCGAAACGCGGCGTGAAGACCGGATCCACCGACAGCGTGGCCCCGCTCGTGCGCGT
>JADLGX010000400.1 GCA_020849095.1 Candidatus Eiseniibacteriota bacterium | reverse complement strand
GGCCGAGTTCCTGGTGGCGTTTCGTTGCAAGGGGCGCGGGTTCTGCCCGTCGTGCCAGTCGCGTCGGCTTGCCGAGTGGAGCCTGTGGCTGGACGAACAACTGCTCGCCCCGGTCGCGCACCGGCACGTGGTGCTGACGATCCCCAAGCGGCTGCGTGCGTACTTCCTTTATGACCGTCGCCGGCTCGGCCTGCTGAGCCGGGTGGCGTACCACACACTGCACGGGTACGTGGGCGCCGCCTTGGGCGAGTCAGATGCAGTGCCGGGCGTGGTGAGCCTGGCGCAGAGCTTCGGGTCATTGGCCTATTGGCATCCCCATCTTCACTTGGTCGTCACCGATGGCGCCTTCCGTCGTGACGGCCGCTTCGTGACGCAGACCACGCACGACGCGGCGATGCTCGTCGAGGTGTGGCGGCGCACCGTGCTGGCGCTGTTCGTGCGCGAGAGCTGGCTCGAGCAGGATGCTGCAGCGTCGATGCTGGCGTGGCCGCACTCGGGGTTCAGCGCGTACGTCGGACCCGCGATCGCGGCGGAGGACCGTGCGGCCGTGCTGCGCGTGGCGCGCTACGGGGCACGCGCGCCGGTGGCGGAGTCGCGGTTGCGCTACGACGCCGAGCGCGCCGAGGTGGAGCTGGCCTCAGACGCGGTCGACGGCCCGTACGTGATGCGCTTGGCGCCGATGAACTTCTTCACCTTGGCCGCTGCCGGAGCGCCCTCATCGATCGACACGCCCACCACGGCGAACCCGCGCGCCGCGTACTTGGCGTGCAGCGATTGCAGTTCGGGCATGGACTTCACGCACGGCGGGCACCACGTGGCCCAGAAATCGAGCAGCACGACCTGGCCCTTGAGACTGGCATTCGACACGGCGCCACCACGCAGGTCACGAAGCGAGAACCCGGGAGCGGGCCGCGGCAGCGTGGGCGGCGCAAACGACGCGGGATCGGCGTCGAACTCCTTGGCGCCGCGTATTCAAGCCGCTCCCCCGGGGCGGCGCCCCTTCGCCAGGTCAGCCGCTTCAGGTGGGCGCGCTGGCGGTGGGTCGCGGACGGCGTGGGAGTTCGGCCACGGTGGTGTCGGTCTCGGCGGCGTGTGCTGACACACCGCTCACCATCACAGGACTGCCATGAACCATGCCATTCGCATCAGGATCCTCGATGCCCCGGGTAAGCACTCATGAGCGGACTCGCAGCAAGCGCAGCGCATTGAAGATCACCAGGAGCGAAGCTCCCATGTCCGCGGCGACCGCGCTCCAGAGCGTCGCGCGCCCTGAGAAGGCGAGAGCCACGAACACCAGCTTCACCACCAGTGAGAAGCCGATGTTCTGGCGTATGACTGCAACCGTGCGCCGCGAGTGCCGCACCAGCCACGGAATCCGCGAGAGATTGTCCGACATCAGCGCGATGTCGGCGGTCTCGATGGCCGCATCGCTGCCGGCCGCACCCATGGCGATCCCCAGATCCGCGGTTGCGAGCGCCGGCGAATCGTTCACGCCGTCTCCGACCATCGCCACGATCCCGAATCGCTCCTTGAGTCCGCGTATGGCCCCCACTTTGTCTTCGGGCAGCAGCTCCGCGCGCACCTCGTCGAACTGGAGTGGCTGGTTCAGTGCCTCCGCCGTGCCTCGGTTGTCACCCGTCAGCATGACGAGGTGTCGGATGCCGAGTCCCCGCAGCTCGTCGAGGATCCGACGAGCGTCGGCACGAGGGCGGTCCGCCAGAGCGATCAAGCCGCAGACGTGTTGATCGTTGCCAACGACCACCACCGAGTGTCCAGAGCCCGAGAGTCGGTCGAGCAGCGCATGTACCTCGGGTGTCTCCTGTGCCCGCTCCTCGAGATATCGATGCGAGCCGACCCAGAACATGCGCCCCCCGATGGAGCCTGTCGCCCCACGTCCCGGCAGCATCGCCACTCCTTCAGCCGGTTCCGGGACGATCCCGCGCGTCGCCGCATAGCTCAGCACCGCGCGGGCGAGCGGATGCGTGGACCGCGCTTCGAGCGCCACCGCGCGCTCGAGCAATTCGATTTCGGTATGGCCATTGAGCGCCACGATCGAGGCGACTTCGAGACGGCCCTCGGTGACGGTTCCCGTCTTATCGAACGCAATGGCCTTCAACCGTGAGGGCATTTCGAGGTGAGCCCCACCTTTGACGAGCACACCCGCGCGCGCGGCCGAGGCGAGCGCAGCCACGACCGTGACCGGCGTGGAAATCACCAGCGCACAGGGACAGGCGATGACCAAGAGCACGAGTGAGCGGTAGAACCACTCGCCCCATGAGCCGAACCCGAAGAGGGGCGGGAGCACGAAGAAGGCGAGGGCAAGCAGCATCACGGCCGGGGTGTAACGCAGTGCGAACGCTTCCACCCACTGCTCGGCTTCTCCGCGCTGAGCCTGCGCATCGCGGACCAGTCGAATGATCCGAGCCAACGTGCTGTCCCCGGCAGCCCGCGCGGTGCGGACCTCGAGAGCGCCGTCGCCGTTGATCGAACCGGCGAAGACCTCGGCTCCGACTTCCTTGAGGACCGGCAGGCTCTCGCCCGTGATGGGCGCCTGATTGATGCTGCTTACGCCTGCGGTGACGACACCGTCCAACGGGACGCGTTCGCCCGGATTCAGCGTGAAGATCGTTCCGACAGCGACCTGCGCGATCGGCACCTGTGCTTCACCATCCGGCTTCTTGATCCGTGCAGTCGGCGGGCTGAGATCGAGCAGCGCAGCGACGGCCCGACGCGCGCGGCCGATGCTCCACGCTTCCAGGGTGAGGGACACCGCGAACAGGAACGCGACCGTGGCCGCTTCGAACCACTCGCCGAGCGCGATGGCGCCCATGATCGCCACGGTCATCAGCAGATTCATGTCCGGTCGGAGCCGAACCAATGAGAGCCACGCCTTGCGCAGCACGAAACGCACGCCACACAGGATGCCCACGGCGTACAGCCCCATGGCGACCGGCGGCACCGTCACCGCGCCACCCAGACCCTCGCTCCCGAGGGCCGGTCCGATGCCGCCCGCCGCCATTGCGTGCACGACGAACCCGCCGAGGGTGAAGCTTCCGCTCAGCATCGTGAATGTATTTCGCGCACGGCGGTCGTCGCGGATCGGTGGTGGCTCCGCCAGGGTTGTCTCGGACAGGAGCGCTGCGCTCATTCCGGTGCGCGCGACGGCCGCGATGATCTCGGCCGCGCGCTGATCCGAGTGCACGATCATGATCCCGGCGAGCACGTCGAACGACAGCATCTCCTCGCCGCCCACGAGCGGCCCGACCGCGCGCCTGAGGACGGTCACCTCCTGCGCGCAGTCGAGTCCATGGATCTTGAATCGGATCCGTTGCGCGCTCATCGCCTCATCGGACTTCATCGACTCGGTCCCCGGGCGCCGGATGCTCTGGGCCGGTGCGGGCAGGGTGGAACAACAGGTACAGCGCGGGCAACACCACCAAGGTGAGCAGCGTGGAGGAGATGATCCCGCCGATCACCACGGTCGCCAACGGTCGCTGCACCTCCGCGCCCGTTCCATGCGCCAACGCCATCGGCACGAAACCCAGACTCGCGACCAGCGCCGTCATCAGCACTGGCCGAAGCCGAGTCAGCGAACCTTCCTGGATCGCCGCTTCCAACGCGGTGCCCCGCGCGCGTAGATCATTGATGAAGCTCACCATCACCAGCCCATTCAACACGGCCACACCCGAGAGAGCGATGAAGCCAATGCCCGCGGAAATCGAGAGCGGCAGCCCATTGATCCACAGCGCGAGCACGCCGCCCGTGAGCGCCAACGGCACGCCGGTGAAGACCAACAGCGCCTGCGGGACCGACCCGAAGGTCATGAAGAGCAGGATGAAGATGAGGAACAAGGCGAGCGGCACGACGATCGCAAGCCGGTTGCGGGCGGCAGCCAGGTTCTCGAACTGCCCGCCCCAACGCAACCAGTTGCCGGTGGGGATCTTGATCTCCGCATCCACACGCCTCTGCGCTTCGGCCACGAATGACCCGAGGTCCCGACCACGGACATTCGCCTGTACGACCACCCGACGCTTGCCGTCCTCACGACTGATCTGGTTCGGCCCTTCCTCGAGGGCGATCTTCGCGACCGCACCCAGTGGCACGTACGCAGCGTGCGAAACGGATTCCTCGGACGAGACCCGGGACGCACCACGGGATGCGCCCGACATGGGCAGCGGGATGGCGAGGTTCTCGAGCGCATGGATGTCGCGCCGGACTTCATCGGGCAGTCGAACGACCAGATCGAACCGTCGGTCGCCTTCGAATACCTGCCCCACGTTGCTGCCCCCCATCGCCATCGACACCACCTCCTGGACATCCGAGATGTTCAGACCGTATCGGGCGATGGCCTGACGATCGATGTCGACGGTCAGTACGGGCAGTCCAGCGGTCTGCTCGACTTTGATGTCCGCCGCGCCGGGAATCGAAGCGAGGACGGCCGAGATCTTCGTGGCACTGGCGGTCATGGACGCGAGGTCATCACCGAAGACTTTCACCGCGACGTCGCTGCGGACGCCGGCGATCAGTTCGTTGAACCGGAGCTCGATCGGCTGACTGATCTCGAAGTTCTGCCCGCGGAGGAGTTGCAGCTTCTCCTCCATGAGCTCGGCGAGGGCTTCCTGGGTCTTCGCCTTCTTCCATTGCTTCTTCGGCGACAGCATCACGTAAGTGTCCGAGACATTCGGCCCCATCGGATCGGTTGCGATCTCGGCCGTTCCCGTGCGAGCGAAAATGTCCGTCACTTCGTCGGGGAACTCCCGGCGGAGCATATCCTCGACACGACCTTGCATGGCGATACTCGTGCGCAGGCTGATTGAAGGGATGCGGGCGGGCTGAATCGCGAGCGCGCCTTCACCGAGCTTGGGAATGAACTCGCTCCCCATCCTCGATGCGATGAACCCACAGACGACGACGACGAGTCCCGCCGCGAGCGTCACGGCCCAACGATTGCGTAGCGACCAACCGAGCGTCGGGGCATACGACCGTCGGACCATCCGCAGGAACACGTTCTCCTTCTCGGAGACTCGGCCCGAGAGGAACGTCGCAACCGCCGCGGGGATGAAGGTGAAGGTCAGCAACAGCGCACCCGCAAGAGCCAACAGGACCACCGCCGCCATCGGCTTGAACATCTTGCCCTCGATACCGGAGAGCGTGAGGATCGGGAGGTAGACGATCATGATGATCCCGACACCGAAGATGACCGGGCGAGCGACTTCACGAGAACTCTGGAAGGCTTCATCCAGCCGCTCCTGGAAGTTCATGAGTCGTCCGAGCTGGTGCTGGCGATGGGCGAAGCGGCGGACAATGTTCTCCACCATCACCACGGCGCCGTCGACGATGATGCCAAAGTCGATTGCTCCCAGGCTCATGAGATTCCCGCTGATGCCCCACTGCACCATGCCTGAGACTGCGAAGAGCATGGAGAGCGGGATGGCGAGACCGACGATCAAAGCCGCACGGAAATTACCGAGCATCAGGAAGAGGATGACGATCACCAGCAGTGCACCCTCGACCAAGTTCGTGCTGACCGTCTTGAGCGTGGCATCCACGAGAGAAGTGCGGTCATACACCGTCCGCACCTTCACGCCCTCGGGCATCGTTCGGTCGACCTCCTTCATCTTCGCCGCGACTCGGCGCGAGACCGAGCGACTGTTCTCGCCGATGAGCATGATCGCGGTTCCCACCACGGCTTCCTTGCCCATGTGGGTGCCTGCACCGGTCCGGAGTTGCTCGCCCAACTCGACCTTGGCCACATCGCGCACCCTGATCGGCGTGCCACCCTGAGTGCGCAGCACGATGCTCTCGATATCGGGGATGCTCTGGACGAGTCCAGTGGCACGAATCAGATACTGCTCATCGAAGTGCTCGATGTAGCCTGCCCCCGCGTTGTCGTTGTTGCGCGCGAGCGCATCGAAAACGTCGCGGAACGACAGCCCGTGCGCCAGCAGCTTTGCCGGGTTGGGAGTGACGTGGAATTGCTTCTCGTAGCCACCGATCGTGTTCACCTCGGTGACGCCGGTGACCGTGCGCACTTGCGGGCGCACGACCCAGTCCTGCAACGTGCGAAGATCCCCGAGGGTGTAGCGTCCACCGTCGGGCTTGCGCGCGTTGGAGTCCGCTTCCACGGTCCACATGAAGATCTCACCGAGCCCGGTCGCGATTGGCCCCATGGTGGGCTCGATTCCCGCAGGCAGACTCTCACGAGCTTCCTGCAGCCGCTGGTTCACGAGCTGCCGGGCGAAGTAAATGTCGGTGCCATCTTTGAAGATGACGGTGACCTGCGAGAGCCCATACCGTGAGAGCGAGCGGACCTGCTCGACCTTGGGAATACCGCTCATGGCCCATTCGATCGGGAAGGTGATGCGCGACTCGATTTCGGCGGGCGATAGCGCGGTGACGCTCGTGTTGATCTGCACTTGGACGTTGGTGATGTCGGGCACGGCGTCAATCGGGAGCCGGCTGAAGTTCAGGATCCCAAGGCCTGCCATCCCCAATGTTGCGAGCAGGACGAGCCAACGCTGGCGAATGGAGAATGCAATCAATCGGTCCATGTCATGCCTCAGTGGTCGTGTCCGGCTTCGGACTTGAGAAGTTCGGACTTGAGCACGAAGCTGCCGCGCACCACGATCCGCTCGGCCGGTTTGAGCCCCGAGAGGATCTCCGTCCACTTGCCATCGGTGCGCCCCGTCGTGACCGTTCGGGCGACGAACCCATCACCATCCTCGACGAAAACACAGGCACGCCCATCGACTTGTTGCAGCGCCGCATCCGGTACGGCTACCGGCGCCAGGACGGACTCGGTGACGACATGCGCAGTCACGTATGCGCCGGGCATCCAACGCCGATTGCCGTTCGCCAGCACGACGCGTGCGCTCGCGGCACGCGTCTCATCACCGACCGAAGCGCCGAGATAATCGATGGTGCCTGTGGCGGAACCGCCACCCTCGACCGCCGCGACTCGTACCTTCTGCCCGCGGCGGATGCGGTGGACATCTCGTGCGTACACCGAGATATTGACCCACACCTTGGAGAGATCGGCGACGACGTAGATGTCTGCATCGTCGCGCACGAACTCACCCAGTGTGACGTGCTTCTCGATCACGGTGCCCGCGATGAGCGATTTCACCTCGTAGGTCGAAAGGCTCTGGTTGCCTTCAATCAGAGCGAGCACCTCGCCCTGCCGGACGGAATCCCCCAGCCGCTTGCGCACCTCACGCGCGATGCCGGGGAAGCGGGGCACGATATGCGCGAGGCGGTCGGCATCCGGTGCGATCTCACCGGGAAGGGCAAGCTCGACTTGGATCTGGTGTGCGCTGCTAAGCTCGACCTGGATACCCGAAGCTTCGCGCGCCTCCTTGGAGAACTCGATGCGCTCCTTCGCGGGCTCGCCCTCAGTATGCCCCGGCTCATCATGTCCCGGCTCTTCATGCCCGGCCTCGTCATGCCCCGGCTCCTCGTGCGCTTCCTCGCCGTGTTCATCCTTGGCCACCGCCTCCCCGGCCTTCGAGGCGCTCTTGGTCGCATCCGGCTTCGAGCATCCCGCGGCTCCCAAGCCCGCCGCGAGCAGAACAGCGAGTCCGATCCGTACCAGTAGGTTCTGCATCACTCTTCTCCGATCCCAGCGGTGAACTCGGCCACCGTGGCTGAAGTCAGTCGGTCGAGCTCAACAATCGCGAGTCGATACTCGAGTAGCGCCTCGAGTTCCTCGCGACGTGCGCGGGTCCAGGTACGGCGCGCTTCGAGCAGATCCAGATAGGTGAAGCGGCCACGTTCGAATCCGGTGCGCATCTCCTCGAACGCGCGGCCAGCACCCGGCAATACTTCTTCGCGCAATGCGGTCACGCGGCGATGCGATCGCAGGACCGTGGCATGCGCTTCGATGACCGCGCTCTTCGCCCCCGAACTGGCGCTCGTCCACTCGTCCTCGGCCTGACTCACGGCAGCGCGGGCCGCCGCGACGGCGCCCGCATTGCGGTCGAACAGCGGCAGGGGCAGCGAAACACCGCCCAGAAATGTCCGCTCATCGCTTTCCCGGAGCGATCGGACGCCAGCCATGACACCCAGATCGGGCATCCCCTCGGCTTTTCGTAGGGCCAACTCACGGCGTCGGAGTTCCTGCTCATCTTGCCAGCGCGAAACCGACGGCACGGAATCCAGCCTCGCCAGTAACGTATCGAGCGTCGGCGCCTGGACCAGAGCCTCGGGTGCGACCGGAAGCGACGTGACCATCGCAGACGGCTCGCCCCATAGACTCGCCAGCCTCGTCCGTGCAAGCGAGGTCAGTGACTCGAGCTGCACGCGCTCCAGTCGGACGTTCGCGAGCTCCACCTCGGCGCGACGCTCCTCGACCGCATGCGCCGCGCCGCTGCGAACTCGTAACGAGGTCGTGGCGTGCGCTTCCTCCGCCCCACGCACCTCCTCGGCCGCGAGTTGCAGAGTCGACTCGAGCGACCGCAAGCGGTGGTATCGCGCAGCCGTCTCGGTCGCCAACTCGAGCCGGTGCGATTCGAGGTCCTGGGCGATGACGGCCTGATCCGCGCGCGCGACTCCGAGGCGAGCGGAGCGTTCACCGCCCAGTTCGAGTGAGTACCCCACCGACAGTGTCGCTTCGGCGCCCGAAAGCCCAGAGCGCGAGCCCGCGAAGTTCTCAAGCTCGAATGAGAGCTCGGGATTGGGCCGCACCCCGGCTTGCCGCAGACGACCGGCGGCCTTTGGCAGCTCCCAAGCGAACGCGCGCAGGCCCGGATTGTGCGCAAGGGTGCGCTGGATGGCGTCGCGCAGCGAGATCGCTTCCGGCGATGGGATCGCCTTCGTTTGGGCGAAGGCTCCGCACGCGTAACCCGCGGTGGTGAGAATCGTGAGTACGAGAATCGGGATGGGACAAGGTTGGGCGCGCAATCGTTGGCCCAAGGCTCGTGGGAAAACCAAGTCGCGGTCGGATGGCCGCATGGCAAAGCTCCTTCGCTGGTCGGACGGGGTGGAGGATGGCTTACCCGGTCGGGCACCGTGGGTTGAACCACGGGCTACAGCGAAGGGTTCAGCAGCGAAGCTGGGAGTGGAGACTCACTCGAGGGGTGTCCGACCTGCTCGCATCGGGCTCACGCTCGCGGCGGATGTCGGAGTGGGGCAGCAGGACCGGCGAGGCACCAAGGCCTGCGATCACGACCGCGGGATGGAAAGGCGCGTCCGACTGCGAAGCGGTCCGCGAGAGGAATGAGGCCGACCCCAACGGGACATCGGCGCACGGACCACAACAGTCGTCGATCGCTTGCTCGGCCATCGGGAGTTCACATGGCGGGCGAGCACCTGCCGGGGATTCGTCGGAGGAGCACTGCTCCGACCCGACCTCAACGGCAACATGACCGTCCGCCGCCAGACAGAGCACCATCAACCCCTCGCCAGCAGAGACGCCGCTGAACGAAGCGAGGACGAGCATCAGTTGGCCGATGAATAGACGGAATGTCTTCATTGACCTGAAACCCTATACGCCCTTGAGGGAGAAGTCAATCCTCTCGCCCTCTTCTTGACCAAGGGAGAACGTCCTAGACGGAACTCTGGCTCACCGCATGCACGGTCACCTGCCAGCGGGTGACATCGTCGCTGGTTCGGATGGAGAAGTACACGCAACCCGAGGTCGTCATCGATGATTGGCTTCACGGCTAACAGAGCGTGACTTCCAAGTCACTGCTGTTGGTCGAGATGCGACCTACCGGCTGCTCGCCGATCACTTCGAGACGCTGACGCGCACATATGAAGAGCGCTACGAGCCGACGCACGGCGCGCTGCGTTCGGTGGTGGCGGAGGTGGAGGGGAAGTTCCTCGACTGCGGGCTCCTGGAGCACGGGTTCGCAAGGGTTCGTTGCGCCGCCTGCCGGGCCGAGTTCC
>JADLGX010000399.1 GCA_020849095.1 Candidatus Eiseniibacteriota bacterium | reverse complement strand
AGAAGCGCGTGTTCCCTTCCCGGGTGGACCAGCCGCAGCGCTGGGAGGAGTACTACTGGGGAAAGGTCACCACGCGCGAGATGCCCCGCGGAACCCGGCACACGCTCAAGTACGCCGCCTGAAAAACGAGAACCGGGCGGCCACCCGAAGGAGATCGCCCGGCGCTCTCACCAATCTTCGGAGCACAACCCATGGGATTCGGCTCGGTTCTCGAAAAAGGGCTCGGCGCGCGACGGTGAACCGCCGCGCGCCGCCCGGAAGTTGACGCCGCTGGCCTCAGCCGATCACGGCGGTGATCGCCTCGCGGCGGGACTCGTGGCTCACGTCCACGCCGTCGAGGTTGACCGACACCAGCTTGGAGACGCCCAGTTCCTGCATGGTGACGCCGTAGATGCAGCGGGCGGCCTCCATGGTCTTCTTGTTGTGCGTGATGACCACGAACTGCGTGCGGTCGCCGAAGCGGCGCAGCATGTTCAGGAAGCGGTCCACGTTCGCGTCGTCGAGCGGCGCGTCCACTTCGTCCAGCAGGCAGAACGGCGACGGCTTGACCAGGTAGATCGCGAACAGCAGCGCGATCGCGGTCAGCGAGCGCTCGCCGCTCGACATGAGCGTGATGCTCTGGAGGTGCTTGCCGCGCGGCTTGGCGACGATCTCGACTTCGCACTCCATCGGATCCTCGCCGGTCATGCGCAGCTCGCAGTCGCCGCCCTCGAACAGCGTCTTGAAGATGTCCTTGAAGTTCACGTGCACCTTGGCGAACGTCTCCGAGAACATCTGGCTGGCCGTGAGGTTGATCTTCTCGATCGCCTCGAGCAGCTGCGCCTTGGCCTTGTGCAGGTCCTCGCGCTGCTGGGTGAGGAACGTGAAGCGCTCCTTCTTCTTGGAGTACTCCTCGAGCGCCAGCAGGTTCACCGGCCCCAGCGAGCGGAGCCGCGTGCGCGCCTCCTCGAGCTGCTTGGGAGCGGTCTCGGGATCGATGCCCTCGGGAAGCACCTGCGGCTCCCAGCTTTCGGGGTCGATCTCGTACTCGCTGCGCAGGCGCTCGAACGTGCGGTCGAGGTCGGCCCGCGCCTGCACCCGGTCCAGTTCGAGCATGTGCAGCCGCTCGCCCAGTTCCTGCTGCTCGAAACGCTTGCCGCGCGCGACTTCCTCGCCGCCCTGGACTTCTTCCTTGAGTGCGATGAAGCGCGTCTGCAGCTCCACCACGCGCTCGCGCTGCGAGCCTTCGGACTCCAGCAGGCCGGTCAGGCCGGCCGCGAGGCCAGCCACCTCGGCCTCGATCTCGGCGATGCGGCCCGAGTTCTGCGCCGCCTCTTCCTCGCGCGCGCGGATCGAGCTTTCGAGCTCGCGCACGGTCTGCTCGGCGCGGGCCCACGTGGTCTCCCACTCGCCCGCCTCGCGCGAATAGCGCAGCAGCGCCTCGCGCGACGCCTGCGCGCGGGCTGCCGCTTCGTCGCGCGCCATTTCCTTGGACTTCACCTCGATGTCGGCCTCGGCCAGCTGGGCGCGGACCGCGTCGAGTTCGTTCTGGAACGACGCCAGCTCGGCTTCGGCCTCGGCCAGCGAACGCGCGAGCGTCCCGAGTTCGAGGTCGTGGCTCTGCATCTCGCGGGCGCGCTCCTCGGCGTCCTTGAGCGCGATGCCGCGCTCGCGTTCGACGCCGGACAGTTCGCGCACCTGCGACTCGAGCGCCGTCTTGGTTTCGTCGAGCATCCAGCGGAACTGGTCGCGCTGCTCGATCGCCTGCGTGCGCGAGTCCTCGAGCGCGGCGCGCTCGTTGGTGGCGCCCTCGATGACGAGCGACAGCTCGGTCAGCCGGCCCGACAGGTCGCGGATCTCCATCTCGCGGTGCAGCAGCCCGCCCGTGCTCTTGCCCGAACCGGCGCGCACGCGGCCCCGCTCCCACACCTCGCCGTCCAGGCTCACGAACCGCATGCCGCCCATCGAGGCGTGCGCCAGTTCGGCCGCCACCTCGCGCGACTCGACCACGAACACCGTGCCGAGCAGGCGGTCCACCAGCGGGCGGTAGCGCTCCTCGCAGCGCACCAGGTCCGACGCGCGACCGAGCACGCCCGAGTGCTGCGGGCCGTCGATGCGCGGCAGGGACGTGAGCGCCGACAGGTCCACCAGCGTGGCGCGGCCCGCCTCGAGCCCGCGCAGCCGGCCCAGTGCCGGCTCGATCGCCGCGCGGTCCTCGACCAGCACGAACGACGAGGCCTCGCCGAGCGACGCTTCGAGCGCGTCGAGGTACTCCGACGGCACTTCGATCACGTTGGCGACCACGCCCAGCACGCCGGGCAGCTGCTCTTCGTGGGCGAGCAGCGACTTCACGCCCTCGGAGACGCCCTCGAAGTTCTTCTTCAGCTCGAGCAGCGTGTGCAGCCGCGCCTCGGCTCCGGCCGCCTGCTGCTTGAGCTGCGACAGCGCGGCGTCCGCCTGCGAGATGCGGTCGCTCACCGAGCGGATGGCCTCTTCGCCCGCCGTCAGTTCGGCGCGCGCGCCCTCGACTTCCTGCTCCAGCTGCACGCGGCGCTCGGCGCCCTCCTCGAGCGCGCGCTCGAGGTCCGAGGCGCGTTCGAGCTGCTCGCCGCGGCGCATGTCGGCCGCCGCGCGGCGCTCGCCGAGCGACGTCTGGCGCTCGCGATAGCGTTCGCAGGCGCTCTTCTTTTCGGCCTCGGTCGAGAACAGGTCGAGCGACAGCTGCTTGTGCGTGGCCGCCTGCGTGCGGCTGGCGCGCAGGTCGGCGTCGAGCGCGTTGAGCGTGATCTCGTTGGCCTCGGAGTCGTTCTGCGCCGTCTCGCGCATTTCGCGCGTCTCGGCCAGCTTTTCCTGGGCTTCCTGCTCGCGGGCCTGCGTCTCCAGCAGGCGCTCGCGCATGCGGCCGGCCTCTTCGCCCGCCACCTCGGCGCGCGTGCGAAGGCCCGTGGCGCGCTCGCGCAGCAGCACCACCTGGTGCTCGGCGTCCACGCGCGCCTGCTCGCGGTCCTTGAGCCCGCCCTGCGCCGTGGTCAGCTCGCGTTCGAGTTCGAGCAGCGCCAGCTTCTGGTCGTTCAGCCGCGCCTCGAGCGTGTCCAGCTCGGTGGTGACGCCCTCGCGGCGGACCGCCTCCTGCTGCCATTCCTCGTGCGCCGCGGCCTCGCGCTCCTTCAGCTTGAGCACGGTGTCGGCCGTCAGCGCCAGGTCGAGGTCGCGCACGTCGTCGCGCAGCCGCTGGTAGCGGCGGGCCTTGCCCACCTGGCGCGCCAGCGAGCGCAGCTCGCGCTCGATCTCGAACACGATGTCGTTGAGGCGCGTGACGTCGCCCTCGGTCTGGTCGAGCTTGTTGAGGGCCTCTTTCTTGCGCTGCTTGTACTTGGTGATGCCGGACGCCTCCTCGAACAGGAACCGGCGATGGTTCGTGTTGTCCGAGAGGATGTTGTCCACCATGGAGCGCTCGATCACGGAGTAGGCGTGCGAGCCCATGCCCGTGTCGAAGAAGAGGTCCTTGATGTCCTTGAGGCGGCAGGGCGTGCGGTTGAGGAAGTACTCGCTCATGCCCGAACGGAACACGCGCCGCGAGATGGTCACCTCGGAGAACTCCGTCGGCAGGATCCCGCGGTCGTTCTTGAACGTGAGGTGGACCTCGGCCATGCCGAGCGGCTTGCGCGTCGGGCAGCCGTTGAAGATCACGTCTTCCATGGAGTCGCCACGGAGCTGCTTGGCGCTCTGCTCACCCAGCACCCAGCGGATGGCGTCGGAGACGTTGGTCTTGCCGCAACCGTTCGGCCCGATGACGCCCGTGATGCCGTCGCCGAAGTTGAGCTGGGTCTTGTCGCAGAACGACTTGAACCCCTGAATGTCGAGCTTGTGAAGGAACATCCGTGCGCTCTCCACTACTGGAATGCACGGGAGGGGGCCAGACGGTAGGGATGACCCTTCCCGGCGGCGCATGGAGTCGCCGCGGGGGGTGGTCCCTCCGGTGTTGGACCTCTCTCGTGCACGGCCCGCGGGGAGTCATCCCGCGAAAGGTGTCCGAGTTCCGAGACCTCGGTGCTGGATCTGTCGATGATGTGCGCTGTCTCTGGGCGGGGAACCCGAACGGCGACCAGCCAGGCCTTTCCCACCCCGGACGGGGGTCCGGTGCGAGTGGCGGGTGCGTGCGGCCTTGGCGTCTTGGGGTGTCCTGCCGGGGCGCACTTTACGGGCGGCGGATGGGCCGGGTCAATCAATTCGGCAAGCGAAAATCCGAGCGAAATCGCCCATTCGCACCACGTTGAGCGGAACCGAGGAACGACGAACCGGCCTGCCCCTT
>JADLGX010000398.1 GCA_020849095.1 Candidatus Eiseniibacteriota bacterium | reverse complement strand
GGTAGACGGCGAAAGACTCTTTTTCCGCCTCGGTCCCTCCCGTGATGGCCGAGCGCAGCCGCAGCACCTCGGGGTCCGCGAGGACCGATTCGGTCGCTTGCTCGCGCGTGCGCCCGCCGGCGCGCGCTGCCCGCACCAGCTCGCGCTCGCGCCGCAGCAGGGCCAGCGTGCCGTGCAGCAGCGACTCGTCGCGAAGCGCCGCGCCGTGCCCGGGCACGATCGTCGCCGCGTCGAGCGCATCCAGGTACTCGAGCGTGCGGATCCATCCGTCGGGGTAGCAGAAGAGCGCGAACGTGACCGGGTTGACCAGCAGGTCGCCGCTCACCACCAGGTTCTCGCCCGGCAGGTACAGGAACGCGTCGCCCGGCGTGATCGCGCGGTCCACGTGCAGCACGCGCACTTCGCGCGCTCCCAGGTGCAGCGTGAGCGAATCGCGGAACGTGAGCGTGGCCAGCGTGTGGCGCACGGAGCGCTTCTGGTCCAGGAACCAGCGGTCGCGCTCGAGGTGCGCGTCCCAGCGGGCGCCATCGGGCGACGGCGGGGTCGCCGCGCGCGCCTTGTCGCGGGCCGCCTCCACCTCGCGAATGTGCCCGGGCAGCTGCTCGTCGAGCCCCGGCCGGTTGAACTCGATCGCCGGCCCGGCCATGAGCGCGCGGGTCTTCTCGTGGCTGATGATCTCGAGCCCCGGGTACGCCTCGCGATAGACCTCGGCGCCGTACCAGTGGTCCCAGTGCCAGTGGGAATACACCAGCCAGCGCACGGGCTGCCGGGTGATCTTGCGAAGTTCCGCCAGGACCGCGCGCGCCGCCGCCGGCGTGCCGTTGGCGTCGAACAGAAGCACGCCGTCCGACGACACGATCGCCACCGAGTTGCCGTCCAGCCCCACGTCGCCATAGGGCGCGGTCCGGAACAGGTGGATGCCCGGCGCCACCTCGGTGTGCGTGAGCGCGGGCGGGAATGAACTGGCGGGGCGCGCGGCGAGGACCGGCGACACCCAGAGCAGCGCGACGGCGGCGGCGAGGCGGCACGAGAGCTTCATCGAGTCTCCGGACGGCGCGGGAGAAGGGCGGACGGTGGAGGGGACCGCATCGTAGCGCCGGCGCGCCGCGTCGCGCGCGGCGAGTCACCGGCGCGGCGGCGCGCGAACACGTGCCGGATTTCGTGAGACCGGCGCCCCCTCCCGGCCGGGCGCGGACGACGCGCGCACCCGCCATGCATTACCTTGCGTTTCGCGACAGAGGAGCCGAACCCCGCCGCAGCCCCCGGAGATCACCATGTCACCCGACCAGCCGAGATCGGCCATCGTGTCGCTCAAGTCCGACGCCGAGATCGTGATCACCCGGGCGTTCGCCGCGCCCCGCGCGCTGGTGTTCGAAGCCTGGACCACGCCCGAGCACGTGCGGCGCTGGTACGCCGGGGCGGAGATGTACATGACCGTCTGCGAGATCGACCTGCGCGTGGGCGGGCGCTGGCGCTACGTGCTCGAACAGGCGGATGGCGGCGGCGCGCACGAGTTCTCGGGCGAGTTCATCGACGTCACGCCCCCCGAGTGCCTCATCACCACGGAGCGCTACGACGCGCTCCCGGGCGGCATCCACGTGAACACGATGACGCTCACCGAGGAGCCGGGCGTGACCACCCTGCACCTCCACGCCAAGTACGCTTCGCGCGCCGATCGCGACGAGCGCCTGGGTGACGGCATGGAAGACGGCGTGCAGTCCACGCTCGACCGGTTCGCCGCCCTGCTGGCGTCGCTCGCGCCCGGACGCTGAACGGTTCCTCCCGCCGCGACGGCGGACTTCCGAGCACAGGCCGCGCAAGTCCGGTCTTCCCCGTGCGTCGCGAAGCCACTAGGCTGCCGCGACGCACTTTTCTCTTCCGCATCCTGGTGAAGTGATCCCGGAGGTCGAATGAGCACCCTGCCGCAGGCCCCCGCACGGGCGGGCCTGTTCGCGCAGCTGTCGCAGCTGTCGCGAGCGTTCTGGATGCTGAACATCATGGAGATGCTCGAGCGCCTGGCCTACTACGGCGTGCGGGTGGTCATCCCCATCTACATCGCGCAGGCGGACGAGGTGAACGGCCTGCACTTCACCCAGGAGATGAAGGGCCACATCTTCATGTGGTGGGCGCTCGTCCAGACGGGCGTGCCCATTTTTTCGGGCGGGTTCGCCGACCGGTATGGCTACAAGAAGACCATCGCCTTCTCGATCGCCATCAAGATCGTCGGCTACCTGCTCATGGCCACCCAGCGCGAGTTCGTGCCGTTCACGATCGGCTGCCTCGTGCTCGCGTTCGGCACCGCCATCTTCAAGCCCGGCGTGTGGGGATCGCTGCAGCGCACGCTCGACAAGGACACGTCGTCCATCGGCTGGGGCGTGTTCTACATGCTGGTCAACATCGGCGGTTTTCTCGGGCCGCCCCTCGCCCACTTTCTGTACGGCTGGTCGTGGCCCACGGTCTTCTACGGCTGCGCGGTGATCGTCTCGCTCAACTTCTTCATGCTGCTGACCTACCCGTCGGTGGACTCGGGCGGGAGCAAGACGACCAGCATTCTCGAAACGGCGTGGCTGACGTTCTCGAACCTGTTCAACCTGCGCCTGCTCGTGTTCATCGCGATCATGTCGGGCTTCTGGCTGATGTTCATGCAGCTCTTCGACCTGCTGCCCAACTTCATCGTGGACTGGGTGGATTCCAGCGCCATCGTGAAGACGCTGAACCTGCCGTCCATGTTCACCACGCAGACGCCGCGCGGCGTGATGGTCACCCAGGAATGGATGATCAACCTGGACTCCTTCATGATCGTGCTGCTCGTCGTGTGGCTGTCGCACGTCGTGACGCGCATGCGCCGCGTGCACTCGATCTTCATCGGCATCGTGCTGTCGTCGGCGGGCCTGCTGGCCGCGGGCTTCACCATGTCGGGCACGGCCTGCCTGCTGGGCATTGCGCTCTTCGCCGTGGGCGAAATGCTGTCGAGCCCCAAGATGAACGACTACCTGGGCGTCATTGCCCCCGAGGGCAAGAAGGGCCTGTACATGGGCTACGCCAACATGCCCACCGCGGTCGGCTGGGCGTACGGCTCGTTCATGGCGGGCGACCTGTACGGCAAGATGGGTGAGAAGGCTGGGCTGGCCCTGCGCTACCTGCGGGAGCACGGCGGCATTCCGGCGGGTGTCGAGCGCACGAACGCGATGGAGGCGCTGCAGAGCACGCTCGGACTGGACGCGGGCGCGGCCACCACGCTGCTGTGGAACACCTACCACCCCTACCAGCTGTGGTACCCGTTCGTGGGCGTGGGCGTGGCGTCCGCGATCGGCATCTACTTCTACGGCCTGTGGGTGAAGAAGTACGAGGCGGCCGACATCTAACCGGACGAGCGGATCGAGAATCGCCCGCGCGAGCGACTGCTTGCGCGGGCGATCTTCGTTTCCGGCTTTCGGGACGCCTACTTGCCCAGCAGGTAGTCCGCCCACGCGCGGTACAGACGCGTCTTGCGGTCCATGAGCCCCTGCATCTTGCCGGCCGCGCGCTCTTCGGCGCCCGCCGCCATCTTGCGCAGCTCGAACCACTGCTGCTCCTGCTTGAACAGCGCGCCGTCGGAGTCGTTGAGCGGAACGCCGGCGCGGCCGATCAGCTGGCGCTCCAGCTGCAGCGCGCGCGTGGATGCGCGGGCGTACTCGCCGCGGGCCTTGGCCTCGTCCATGGCCGCCTCTTCGACGTTCTCGGCCTTCTCGAAGAACTCGCGCATGGACTCCTGGCGCTTCTTCTCGGCCTCGAAGGACAGCTTCGTGGGCTCGTCCTGCGCCTTCTTGGCCACCTTGATGCGCGCTTCGAGCGTCTCGATCTCGCGCTTCTTGATGTCCACGGTCGTCTTGGCCTGAGCGCGTCGGCTCTTGGCGGCGTTCAGGTCGGCATCGGCGGCCGAGGCGAGCATGGCGAACTGGTCGAGCTCGCCGCGGATGGCCAGGTCGGTGCGCGGGAACAGCGGGTGCGGCCTCGAGGGACGGGGCGAGTTGGGCCCCAGCAGGCCGGCCGGCGACGCGGGTTCGGCTGCGGCGGGCGTGGGAACCGGAGGCAGCGCGACGGTGGAATCCACGGCCTGCGTGACCATGGTGTCCACGGCTTCGGCGACGGGAGAGGCGGGATCGCCCTGGGCGGCGGCACGAGTGGCGCCGGCGGCCGAGAGGGCGAGCAGCATGACGAGAGCGAATCCGAGGCGACGCATGTTTCCTCCGGAAGATGGAATGCAGGCTGTTCCTGCAGGGGGGGGCGCGCATTCTCCACGGCGGAGGGCGGCAATGCAACGCGCGTGGCGCCTCTTGCTCCGCCCGGCTAACCTGCGGAAATGGAGATGCTCTCGCTGTTCGTCCACAACCTGCTGCCCGTGTTCCTCACCGCGGGCGCGGGCTGGCTGCTGGCGGCGCTGCTCAAGACCGATGCGCGACCGCTGGCGCAGGTCGGGCTCTACGTGCTGGCGCCGGGGCTCATCCTGGACATCATCCTGCAGAACGCGCTCCCGCCCGGCGAGCTGCTGCGCATGATGGGCTTTTCGTTCGCCGCGCTGGCGCTGCCCGGGCTCGCGGCGTTCGCGGTGGCGCGGCTGCTCCGCTGGCCGCGCACGCGGGTCAGCGCGCTCGTGCTGGCCTGCCTCCTCACCAACGCGGGCAACTACGGCATGTCCGTCAACCTGCTCGCGTTCAGCGAAAAGGCGCTGCCGCAGGCGAGCCTGTTCTTCCTGGCGTCCGCCATCGTCAGCTACACGGCGGGCATCTTCGTGGCCTCCATGGGCCGCACCGGGCTGCGCGCCTCGCTCGTCGGACTGCTGCGCGTGCCCACCGTGTGGGCCGTGGCGCTCGCGTTCTCGATGAACGCGCTGCACCTGCGCCTGCCCGCTCCGGCCGCCACGTCCGTCCACCTGCTGTCGCAGGCGTGCATTCCCGTCTTCCTGCTCGTGCTCGTCATGCAGCTGCGCGGCGCGCGGCTCTCGGGACCGGTCCGCCCGCTGGCGTTCGCCACGGCGCTGCGGCTGGCGGGCGGCGCCGCGGCCGGCGCGCTGCTCGCGCCGCTGTTCGGGCTCACGGGCGTCGCGCGCCAGGCCGGCATCCTGCAGTCCGCCATGCCCACCGCGGTGCTCGCCACCATCCTGGCCACCGAGTACGACGTGGAGCCCGGGTTCGTCACCTCGGTGGTGCTGCTCACGACCATCCTCAGCCCGCTCACGCTCACGCCGCTGCTGGC
>JADLGX010000397.1 GCA_020849095.1 Candidatus Eiseniibacteriota bacterium | reverse complement strand
GCGATGGCGGCCTGGTCGCACTGCTCGGGCCAGCGCCAGTCGAAGTCGGCCAGCGGCTTGAAGCGGCCGATGTGCGCGCAGCGCAGCCGGCGCTCGAGTGAGCGTCGGGCGCGCTCGGTCTCCTCCCACTCGATGAGCGGGGCGATCCACGGGGCCTGGGCGCACTCGGCCCAGTGGCTCACCACCCCGTGCAGTTGCAGCGCACGGGCGCGCGCGAGCAGCGGTTCAGGCGTCGTCATGGTCGTCCTCCAGCAGGCGGTCGTAGCCGGCCAAGGGGTGGGCGCGCACGGTGACGTCGCGCGTCTTCAGATGCGCGGGCAGCGGCACGCCCAGCGGCGGGGGCGCCTCGCGCCGGCGCTCGAGCGCCAGGCGCACCGCGTTGGGATGCGGCACGCCGCGCGCGAGCGCCTCGTCGACGGCGGCGCCCAGTTCGTCCGCGCCGTAGCGGTCGAGCAGGTCGGTGAGCGCGCGCGTGGTGCGCCCGAGCGGCTCGCCGCGCTCGGCGGCCTGGGCGAGCAGCGCCTGGCAGGTGGGCACGGCCGCCGTCAGGCGGTCGGTGGCGCGGTGGGCGCTGGCCGCGTGCTTGTGTGCAACGAGCGCCTCGAGGTGCGCGGCACACTCGATCTGCTGGCGGCGGTCGTAGCTGCGCGCGTGGGTGGCGATGACGTCCTCGCCGTCGAGGATGCGCACCCGCAGCGGGTCGGCGCACACGGTGAGGGGGCGCTGCACATGGGTGTGGGGGATCGAGTAGTCGTTCAGATCGAAGCGCACGTACGGGGTCTTGCCCGCCGACACCGCGCGCAGCTCGTCGGTCGGAAACGGTGTCTCGGGCCGCGCGAGCAGGCGCTCGCGCTCGGCCGCGAAGGCCTCGGCCACCGTCATCGAGGCGTCCTCGGGGCAGCGCCGCGCACCGGCGGCGCCCTCGCACCAGGCCTGGGCCTGCGCGTTCAGGTCGTCCAGATCGGCGAAGGCGCATCCGGCGAAGAAGGCCTCGCGCACGTAGCGGATCGCGCGCTCGACGCGCCCCTTCTCGTTGCCGCGCGCCACCGCCACCGGGCGCGGCTCGAAGCGGTAGTGGCCGGCGAGCGCGAGCAGGGTCGGGTGGAAGCGGATCGCGTTGCCGCAACGCTCGAGCACCGCGCTCTTCAGATTGTCGTAGAGGGCGATGCGCGGCACCGCGCCCCAGCACTCGAAGGCGCCGACATGGCCGCGCAGGAAGTTCTCCATGCGCGCATCGAGGAAGAAGCGCAGATAGATCTGGCGCGACCACGACAGCACCATGACGAAGGCCATCAGCGGACGGCGCGCGCGCCCGATCGTCAGGTGCCCGAAGTGCCCCCAGTCGACCTGGGCCTGCTCGCCGGGCAGGGTGCGTAGCCGCAGGTAGGCCTCGGCGCTCGGGCGCGGGCGGTGGCGGGCGATGAGGTGGCGGAAGTGATCGGGGCGCCCGGGGTAACCGCGTGCGCGCACCATGTCGTAGAGCCGCGCGGCCGTGAGGCGCGGAAACTGCGCGAGCGTCTCGTGGAGGAAGGGCAGATAGGGCTCGATCGCCGAGGCGCGCTGCACGGGGCCGTGCCGGGGCAGGCCGGCCTGGGCGAGCACGCGCGCGACGGTGTCGCGGTGCAGCCCGAGCTGCACGGCGATGGTGCCGATGCGCCAGCGCTCGGCGTGGTAGTAGCGCAGGATCTGCGCTTCGTGTTCAGGGGACAGGGCCATGGCGGGGCGGACTCCGTTCGGATCGCGGACAGGGGCGCCGAACCGGGGAGTGCAGGAAGTCCTGACGCACGAACGGGGACAGTGCGCGGTGGCACAGGTGGCACTGCCCGCTCGCGGACGGTACGGACTCGGGCACGGATTCGGGCACGGTCGGCGCGGTCCTTACTTCAACAGGCGGGGCCGGCGGCGGGGAACCCTGATGCGTCACTTCCTGGCGTCGCGCGCGGTAGCGGCGCTGGCGTTGCGCGTGCGCCAGGCGCCCCGCAAAGCTCGCCTGGTAGCGCGTGCCGGCTGCCCGCAGCGAGGCCGCGCGGGCACGCTGGGCGCAGCCGGCGGCGCAATAGCGCTGCCCCCGATCACAGTGGCTGCAGATCAGCACTGCCGCGCGGCACGCGGCACAGAGATAGCGTCGTCCGGTCGACTCCATGGGCCTTGAGGCCCGTGGGAGACTCGACGCCAGCGCCCACTTCGTGAAAGACTACGGGCGCAACGACCGCGCAGCCTTGCGCGGGTGTGGGGCGCGACACTGGGGATGACTTGGCGGTTTGAGCCGGTGTCGCGCCTGCGTTGCCACAGGCCGAGCCCGATTGTGCGCGCATCGGCCACTCGGGTGCCAAACGCCCTCCCTCCCGATTGCACGAACACCCCGCCCGCCATCGGCGCGCCGGGGTCAGGGGCGTTTCCAGTCGCCCTACGGGCGCCTTCCAACGCCCCTGACCCCATCAAGCAAACAGCCGCTATCCGCTCACCAGATCAAGGTCATGCTGTGCCGTGCCGGCGGTGGACGCCGGATTTGTGCGGGAATCGACCGCCGTTAACACCTGGTGCTGGCGACCTTCGAGTCGCCCCACAACCTCCCGCTGCCGGCGTTCGCCAAGCTGGTGGGCAAGTCGCGCCATCAGATCAACCGAGACATCCAGGCCCGTCGCCTGCTGTCGCTCAGCATGGGCAACCGGGGGCAGCGCATTCCGGACTGGCAGCTGGATCCGGTGCGCCAGGACTTCACTCGTGCCGTCCTGGCGCGCGTCGGCGACCTCGACAGCTGGATGTTATATCGCGCCCTGTGCGAGCCGTTGGATGCGCTGGGCGGACTGTCCCCGCTGGAGGCGGTGGTCGCCGGCGCCGCCCGCGACGCCATGCAT
>JADLGX010000396.1 GCA_020849095.1 Candidatus Eiseniibacteriota bacterium | reverse complement strand
TCGGCACGCCGAACGGCAAGAACACGCTGCGCACCGCGCTGGGCGCGGGTTCCAGCGTGCTGTTCATGAGCAGTCCGTGGACGCAGTACGAGCGGCTGACGCAGAAGCTGATGGGGCAGAAGGCGGATACCGTGCGCAACGACATGTGGATCGTGAGCGCGCCCTTCACCGGCTGGCTACGCGCGAAGAAGCTGGGCCGCGACAGCGTGAGAGTGGAGAACGACCACGCCGACGTGTTCCACATGCGCGTGGACCGCAGCGGGCGGGTGCTGCACGTGCGTCCGGTGAGCGGCACGGGCAAGTTCACCGTGGACCGCGGCACGCCCGACATCGCGGCGGTGGCCGCGCAGTGGCTGGCCGCGGAAAAGGCCGCCGGGGCGATGGGCGCGCTGTCGGTGCGCGACACTGTGCGCGCGGTGGTCGCCGGCGACAGCCTGTGGGCGGACTACGGCCGGCCGGCCAAGCGCGGACGCAACGTGTTCGGCGAGGTCGTGCCCTTTGGTGAGGTGTGGCGCACGGGGGCGAACGCCGCGACGCAGCTGTCCACCACCAGGACACTCGACTTTGGCGGCGTGCTGGTGCCGCCGGGGCGCTATTCGGTGTGGACCATTCCCGCGGCCACGGGCTGGACGCTGATCCTGAACAGCCAGAGCGGCCAGTGGGGCACCGAGCACGACGCGGGCAAGGACGTGTGCCGAATTCCGCTGGATGTGGAAGCGCTTCCCGACGTGGTGGAGCGGTTCACCATCAACGTGGTGCCGCGCGGCGCCGGCGGCGTGCTGCAGCTGGATTGGGACACCACGCGGGCGTGGGCGGAGTTCGGGGTGAAGTAGAGCGGCGTCGCGCCCGCGGGCCGTGCGCGATGCGCGGCCCGCGGGCGGGGCGCTGGCGCGGGATTTTCTGGTTGACTCGCTCACCGCGGAGGGCCGATATTCTGGGCAATCATCCCCGTTGGGGCTTCGGCTCCGCGGCCCCCCCCGGGTTACGATCCGGGGGTTTTTCTTACTGTTCGCAGCTTCGCGTCCCCGGCGGACCTCGCGTGATAAGAACCGCGTTCTTGATGGATGGACGGGCGAACGAAATGGTTGGAGTGCCCCGCGGCAGGCTGCGTGCGGCGGCGCCAGGCTTCCGGTGGCGCAGGCGCTCGAGCTAGTCCGCGCGGATCCCCAGCGTGTTGCGCAACCGCATGGCGATCTCCTCGTCCGCAAGTCGCCTCCGCACCTCGTCATCGACACCGTCATTGCCAGCAAGGCCCAGGTACGCGTCAACCAGCGGCTTGGAAATCATCCACGCCGGCAACGTCAGCACGTGGTTGCGAATCCGCCTCGTCAGCGTCTCGCGCTCTGCGGGATCGAGCCGGTTCCGGAAGGCCCAGATCCCGTCGACGGCATCGGAGAGGGCTTCGGCATCCTCCGACTCGAGCCACGCTTCGAAGGTCCGGATCAGCCTGCGCATCTGTTCATCGTCAACCCAGTCCGCCATCGCCGCGCACGCGCGCTCCGCCCAGCCACCGACCGTGCCTCCGAGGGCCCTTCTGCCGTCGGGCAGGAAACTGATGATGACCTCTGCCAATGGCCTGCGAGTCGCGAGCGGGGTCTTGCCGATGGCCTTTGCCAATCGCATCAAATCCCGAGACGTTTCGAACGAGTCCTCGAGAGCCTCGGGGTCCGCCCACTCTGCCTTGCTGAAGGTGAGCTCCTCCAGAATCCGTTCGAGGAAGTCGGCCAGTTCGGGTGACAGTGAGTCGCCCGCATCGCCGCGAGCGCGTGCAATCTCGAACCGCGCGGCCGTCAGGATCTTGGTGTCGCGATCGGCACTGAACGCCTTCTGCGCTGCGAAGAACGACGCGTGGCCAAGTTCAGGCCGGCCGGCCGTGTCTTGCACCTCGCCGCGTGTCTGGGAATCTACGACGAGCTCCAGCATCGTGTAGTGCTCGCCTCGCACGAGTTTCCCGACCTGGCCTCGGATCACGCGACGGAAGTACCTTGGACTGGAAGACCTATCGTCATCGTCGATGTACATGACGCTCAGTTCATCGGAGTAGTAGGCGTTGCCGTCGGCGTCCTGAATCAGGAGCGCGTCGCAATCTTCCCTCGGGTTCGGCCAGAGCAACCGGTATGGACGATGCAGCGCCGAGGGGCGCCTGCGCCATACCTTGATCTCCACGAACGAGTCCACAGATAGCGCGAGCTGACCGTAGAAGAGGACGCTCATGACGGCGCCCTTGGCCCGTAGTCTGGCCCGCAGTTGCGCTCGAAGCTCGACGCTGTCGCGAAACGTGTCGAGCCAGTTGTCGTGACGACGCTTGACGAGCCACTCGACGAACTCGAATACGCGCACATCGTCTACATGGACCGGGTGATACTCCACTCCTTCGGCCAGATGCCTCTTGTACGCCGGTCGCTCGTTCCAGACGGTATCGCGGACAAACGCGAGAACGAGCTTCCCGGACGCGAAGGCGATCTCGGATTCGTACCACGTGATGCTGATGTCCTTCTTGGGATGGGCGGAGCCGGCGTATGTGCCGCCGTATCGGCGTCCCACGACCAGCACGTAGACATCGCAGTCCTTCACGGCTGCGAGGCACACGTCGTGGGAGTGCAGGCCGGCGGGCTTGGGGAACTCCGGGGACTCGTGGTGGAGGACTTCGAAGCCAGAGCGGCGGAGGTGCTCGGCCACCTCGGCCCTCAGATCGGTGAGATCGTGGGCCGTCGAGCTGAGGAATACCTTCGTCTTCATGGGATCCCCGCAAAGAGGCTTCCAGCACCGTTGCCGACCGCAAACGTCGGCGCCAGCCACGGCAGCTAGATTCAACCGACATGTCCGCCCATGCCCAGGTGGCCCCGCGGCAGGCGGCGACATGCATACTTAGCCGCGCTGGCGCGTATTCGGTCAAACTGGCTTCGTGCGGGTGGACTCGCGCGCGACTTGTTCCCCGCTCAGGCGCGCTGAGTCGGCGCTGCTGTTTGGGAAGCATTTGGTCCGGTGATCGCGACCCTTGCGCCCCAAGTGACGCACTGTGAACGCGTGCTTCGTGTTGCGCCTGCGGGCCCGCGTGCTTTTGAGAGGCACGCGAACCCGCCTGCTACCGCGATTGCTACCGAACTCCAATTACAGCGGCTTGAATCGCCGCTTGCCCGGTCCGTCGCGGAACTTCGTGGTCGTGTAGACGCCGCCGTAGTTCCGGTAGTCATCCACTCCCACGATCCTTACGGCAACGAACTTGATGCTCGGCGACTGCGCCGCGTTCGCAAGAACGCACTGGATGGTCGCCGAGAGGATCGTCGGGAAATTGAAGTCCTCGACGTCGACTGGCG
>JADLGX010000395.1 GCA_020849095.1 Candidatus Eiseniibacteriota bacterium | reverse complement strand
GTTGAAGCGACCACGGATAGAGGTAGTCGTTGGCGGCGTACGTGGGAGTCGACGTGTGGCCGATCTGCAGCCCCGTCCCGATGGCCTTGACCATCAGCGGATGGGCGTAGAGCACGTTGGAATGGGCGCTGCCGTAGAACGGATAGATCAGGCTGCTCCAGAAGTCGTTCGTCTGCGCGGGCTGCGAAAACGCCGCGGCGATCTTCGGAGAGACATTCTGGTTGGACGAGTTCTGCGGCCCCACGGCACCCGACGGCAGGGTCGTGCTGTAGCTACCGAGGCCCACGGGCACCGTTGCGCCAAAGGTTGGGCCAGCGACGAGCGTGGCGAGGGCGAGCAGCAAGAGACGGGAGAATGACCTGGGACTCATGACTGGCCTCTGCGCACGGAGTAGGGGTGCTGGCCTCGGAGCTGGCCGGGGGAGACTGCTCGAAACGGACTTTGTTCGCTTACCGAGCATAGTCCTTCGAGCGGTGGCGTTCTAGCCCCAAGTAGCGTTGCCGCGTCCTTAGAAGAGGGCGGTACCCCCGCAGATCACCACGGGCCCTTCCGCGTGACGTTCACGAACCGCTCCCCGTCCAGCCGGAACGCTCCCAGCCAGCCAGCAGACCAGATCCGCCCGGCCCTGTCCTGGTAGACGAAGTGGAGGGCGTGACTCGTGAGGCCCTGCTTGGCGTAGTAGTTCGTGAACGAGACGCCGTCGTAGCGGTACGCGCCGGAGTGCTCGACGACGAACCAGATGTTCCCCTGCCGGTCCTCGTGGAGACCGCCCACCTCGGTACCACCGAGCTCGAACTGCTCGGTCATGTTGGTGAACTTTTCGCCGTCGAAGTGGATGAGGCCCTTGTTCTGGGTGGCGAACCAGAAGTGGCCTCGCCTGTCCTCGAGGATCGAGGTCACGTGCGTCGGCGACTGGCCGTCCATGACGGAGATGCTCGTGAGCGAGTCCCCGTCGTACCTGTACACGCTGCCTTCGGTGGCGAACCACCGGTTGCCCGAGCGGTCCTGTGTCATCAACCAGGCGAGCCAGGGACTCGAGACCCCGCGCTCGTTGTTTCGCCGTGTCGCCGCAGGAAGCGGGAACGGCGAGAACGCATCACCTTCCATGCGGCAGATGCCCGCGATGGTGCTGATCCAGAGCACGCCCGAGCGATCCACGAACACGCCCCAGACCTGGTCGCTGGGGAGTCCATCCGAGGTGGTGAACCTGGTGAAGCGCTCGCCATCGTATCGGGTGAGGCCTCCGTCCGTACCGAACCAGAGGTGGCCCGCTCGGTCCTCGGCGATGGCCGTCACGGTGACCCCGTGGCCGCGCGCATCCCGGATCCGGTAGCAGATGAGCGTGGCGCCGTCGTATCGAATGGGGCCGTTCTGGGTGCCGAACCAGAGGTGGCCGCGCCGGTCCTGCAGCATCGTGCGCACGACGCCGCTGATCTGGTTGCCCTGCGAGCCGGTCTCATGAGGATCGGTCTTGAACTCGGGCAAGCTGTCGCAGGGCACGCCAACGCTGTCGGCGGGCACGGAGGTGGCGGAGAGGGCGCTGCAGGGCACAGCGAGCAGGAACACGAACGGCACGAGCAGCCGCAGGCCCGAACGCCATGGCCCGGCAATCGATGCCGCGGTGGCGTGCTTCGAGGAAGCCGCCCTGCCGAGAGTGCGACGGAGCATGAACCCTCCAGGTACCGGTCGATCGAATCCCCGGGAGCTCGCCGGGGGAGTGCGGCGGGCGACCGTACCACGGCGGGCGGAGCCGGCGAGCGAGCGTGGCGCTCGGATCAGGGGGCACTCCATCCTGACGGCAAGTCGGCGTCCATTCGGCCGTAGGGAGCAAGTTGCCGTTCGTGTAAGGTCCGCCGATGCCAATCACCGGCGACGACGGCCGCGTACTGGTCGCAGTCGCGACGAACGCGCGGCCGAGGGCGAGTCCAGCTTCGAATTGTCTCGTTGACGGGAAGGCTTACGATGAGCCCTATGCACACGCGCCGCGCCCGCTGGTCACTTCGCAGGGCCACGACCCTTTGCGTCTGCATTGCGGCACTCGAGCTCACCACTGCCGCGCAAGCTACACCCCGCAAGCCCGCTTCCCGTGACGCCGCGGCCGCCGCACGTTTCGGCGCCCGCGTGGATTCGTTGCGCGTTGCCGCGCACATCCCGGGGCTCGCGGTGGTCGTACTGCACGACACTTCGGTCGTGCTCGCGCGCGGGTTGGGGTTCGCGGATCTCGAGCGCAAGATCGCGGTGACTCCCGAAACGCCGTTCAACATTGCTTCCGTGGCAAAGACGACGTCCGCGGTGGTCGCGCTTCGGCTCGTCGAGCTCGGGCTGCTGGATCTCGACCGGGCCATGACCTCGTTCGCGGACTTCAGCGAGTTCTGCGAGGACGCGAAGAACCATGGCGGGATCTTCTTCGGCGACTACACCTGCGATTCGACGCTGACGCTGCGCCACGTCATGTCGATGGAGGCGAACGGCAAGCCGGGGGCGCGATTCTGGTACAACCCGCCGTCGTACTCGTGGGCGTCGCGGCCGATGCAGCAGATCGCCGGAGAACCCTTCTCGTCACTCGTCACGAAGCATGTGTTCGAGCCCGCTGGCATGCTGCACTCCGCGCGCATCCATCGCGCGCTGCCGTTGCGCGCGGATCTCGCCGCGGAGATTGCGAAGCCGTACCACCTCGATTCCACGGGAACGTTCGTGCTCTCACCGCCCTTGAAGCCCCAGGGGGATGGCGCCGCGGGCGGCGTGATTGCGACGGCGATGGACCTCGCTCGCTTCGACGCGGCACTCACGACCGGCCGCCTGTTGTCGGCGGCGTCGCGAGCAGAGATGTGGAGCCCGACGGTCACCGCGACGGGCGACACGTTGCCGTACGGCATCGGCTGGTTCGTGAAGGACGTCGCGGGCGAGCGACTGCTGTGGCATACCGGGCTGTGGGAGGGCGCCTATTCCGCGCTCTACCTCAAGGCGCCCGACCGCCACTTCACGCTCGTGCTGCTCGCGAACAGCGACGGCCTGGGGTGGGACTCGCGCCTCGACGAGGCCGAGCCGCTGCGCTCACCGTTCGTGCGCGCGTTCCTCGAGTCATTTGCCAAATAGCACGCGGCGGCCGGGGTGATGACTGGAAGCGTTCACCCGCCTTACGGACGCGCCCCGTCAGCCGCAAGCACGCCGATCTTGTGCAACCACGCCTCCATGAGCTCCGGCCACCGAGTGATCGGCAGCTCGGTTCGTCGAAGGCCGAAGCCGTGGCGGCCCTTCTCGAACACGTGCAGTTCCGCCGGCACTCCAGCCTTTTTCAGAGCCGAGTGGTAGACGATCGAGTTCTCGACGGGGTCGATGGGATCATCCTTGGCCTGCACCAGGAACGTCGGTGGCGTCTGTGCCGTGACGTGGATGTCGGAGTTGAGGATGCGCCCGTTGCGAGTTGCCAGATGGCCGGGGTAGAGCGCGACGGCGAAATCGGGACGCCAGCTCTCGCGATCGGCGGCATCGACGGGCGCATAGCTGCGTTCTTCGTGCGTGCTGATCGAGGCAACCATGTGACCACCCGCGGAAAAACCGAGCACCCCGATCTTGTGGGGATCGATGTGCCACTCGGCGGCGTGCGAGCGCACGAGGCTCATGGCTCGCTGTGCGTCCTGAAGCGCTGTCGGGCAGTCACGATGCGGCCCCACCACGGCGCACGGTACGCGGTACTTGAGCAGCACCGCGGTGATGCCGCGAGAGGCCAGCCAGTCGCAGACCTCCGAGCCTTCGAGATCGATCGCCAGGATGTTGTAGCCCCCGCCCGGGAAGACCACGACCGCGGCGCCGGAGTTCGGCTGCTGCGGCGAATACAAGGTGATCGTGGGCGTCGAGACGTTGCGGACGTAGGCCCAAGTCCTTCCGG
>JADLGX010000394.1 GCA_020849095.1 Candidatus Eiseniibacteriota bacterium | reverse complement strand
GCGCTGCTCGCGATCGAGATCTTTCCGCAGCCCATCGCGGCGGCCGCGCTGGGCTTCACCGTGCTCGGGGACGCGTTCGGCGCCCTGGTGGGCCGCGCCTACGGGCGGCACCGCTTCTTCAACAAGTCGCTCGAGGGAGCGGCCGGCTGCCTGGCCGCCTGCTTCGTGTGGGCGATCGTGCCCGGCGTCGCCGGCCAGGTGCCGTGGAACGTGCTGGCCGTGGGAGCGCTCGTCGCCACCCTCGTCGAGATGCTGCCGATTCCGCTCGACGACAACCTCGGCATCACGCTCGCCTCGGGCTACGCCATGAAGCTGCTGGTGGTCGGAGCCTAGCCTCTTCGATGGCCGCCATCTCGGCGGCCGCTCCGCGCCGTCCACGCCGCGCCCGCCGCGCAGGCCCGCGACTGCCGCGCCGGTTCGCGCCCGCTCACGGATTCGTCCCGCCGCCCGATACTGGCCAGCGCCGCTCCGGGCGTTTGCCCGGCCGGATGCTCCCCCGAACCCGGTGAGTGCATGATCGAGCAGGCCGACTACATCCTCTTTCTCGCCCTGTCGCTGGCCCTGTACGGCGGGCTGCAGGCGCACGCCATTCGCACGGGCTCGCCACGCGGGCCGCGGCTGGCCGGCGCCGCGCTGCTGCTGCCCGTGCTCGTCGGCGGCTGGTTCGTCACCCAGCACTCCGGCGACGAAGCGCGCCGCAACATCGTCCGCATGCTCACCGGATACGCGCCCACCTACGCGGCCGATCTCGAGGCGCTCGGGCACGAACTGGTCCTGCCGTCCACGCCGAAGGACGATCCGCTCTACCTGCGCATGATCGAGAGCCAGAAGCGCTGGCTTTCCGCGAACCCTTCGGTGAACGACATCTACACGTTCCGGCGCGACCGCGACGGCACGCTGCGCCTGATCGTGGACTCGGAGACCGACTACGACCACAACGGCGCGTTCGACGCGGACCACGAGCAGCGCACGGCGATCGGCGAGGTTTACGACGACAGCAGCCCGGAACTCATGGCCGCCTTCACGGGAAACGTGGGATTCCAGGACACGCCCTACACCGACAAGTGGGGAACATGGGTGAGCGCGTACGCCCCGATCCACGACCGGACGGGGCGCGTGGACGGCGTGCTCGGAGTGGACTTCGACGCACGCTCCTGGCAGGCCGCCATCGGCCGCGCGCGCATGACCGTGCTGGGCTACCTCTTCGCGGTGGTGCTGATCGTGTCCGGTGGCGCCTACGTGATCTCGCTCATGCATCGCAACCAGGAGCTGGCGATCCAGGCGAGCCGCGCCAAGAGCGAGTTCCTCGCCACCATGAGCCACGAGATCCGCACTCCCATGAACGGCGTCAGCGGCATGGCCGCGCTGCTGCTGGACACGCCGCTCAACGCCGAGCAGCAGGAGTTCGCGCAGACGATCCGCAGCTCGGCCGACTCGCTGCTCGCGATCATCAACGACATCCTCGACTTCTCGAAGATCGAGGCGGGCAAGATGACGCTCGAGCCGCTCGCGTTCGACTTCGAGCGCACCTGCTCCGAGGTGGTGGACCTGCTGGAGGCCCGGGCGCGCGAGAAGGGGATCGAGCTGAAGCTCGACTACGCCGCCGGCGCGCCCCGCCGCGTGGTGGGCGATGCCGTGCGCCTGCGCCAGGTGGTGCTCAACCTGGCGGGCAACGCGGTCAAGTTCACCTCGCGCGGGCACGTGCTGGTGCGCGTGACGGCCGAGGGGGGCTCGGAGGACCGGGCCTGGCTGCGCGTCTCGATCGAGGACACCGGCATCGGCATTCCGCCCTCGGCGCAGTCGGCGATCTTCGAGAAGTTCACGCAGGCCGACGGCTCGACCACGCGCAAGTTCGGCGGAACGGGACTCGGGTTGTCGATCAGCCGCCAGCTCATCCATCTCATGGGCAGCGACCTGCGGCTGTCGAGCGTGGAAGGCGAAGGCTCGCAGTTCTACTTCACGATCGGGCTGCCGGTCGCGCCCGAGGAGACGAGTTCCTCGGCGCTGGCCGCGGGCGGACAGGCGGTGCCGCACGCCGCGCTGGGCCGCCGGGTGCTGCTCGTGGAGGACAACGAGGTCAACCAGCGCGTGGCGCGTCACCTGCTGAAGAAGCTGGGCTGCACGCTCGAGGTGGCGGGCAACGGGCGCATCGCGCTCCAGATGCTGGCCGAGGATTCGAGCTGGGACGTGGTGCTCATGGACTGCCAGATGCCCGAGATGGACGGCTTCGAGGCCACGCGTCTCTGGCGCGAGCGCGAATCCTCCGGACGGCGCATCCCGATCGTGGCGATGACCGCGAACGCCATGCAGGGCGACCGCGAGCGCTGCCTGGCCTCGGGGATGGACGACTCCATCACCAAGCCCGTCCAGCCCGCGGAACTGGTTCGGGTCATGGGGCAGTGGGGCCGGCCGGCCGAAGAGCTTCCCGCGCGCCGGGCCGCGTGAGCGGGGGAATCCGGGCGCAAGCGCACTGCCCGGGCGGCCGATAATCCGTTCGTCATGACCCGCCCGCATCCCGACCCCGATTCGCCGCGAGAGACCGCGCTCCGGCTCGCCTCCCAGCTGCAGTTCGCCGAGGCCGTGCTGTGGCTCGAGCGCGCGCTCGGAGCCACCCAGGCCGTGGACGACCGGCATGCGCTCGCCGGAGCCCTCGGCGACGTGGCGGCCGCCGCCCAGGCCGCCGGCGATCTGGCCCAGGCGCAGCGCGCGCTCGAACTGGCGGTGCGCCACGCCGACTGGGCCGACCTGCACTGCCGGCTCGGAGCGCTGCTGGTGCAGCGCGGGCGCCGCGCCGAGGCGCGCGAGGCGTTCGATCGCGCGCTCGCGCTGAACCCGCGCTACCGCGCCGCCGCCGTGGAGCGCGCGCTGCTGGACGCGCGTGAGGGGCGCATCGCGGAGGCCATGCAGACGCTTCGGGCAATGGCGGCCGAAAGCCTCGCGGGCCAGCCCGGGGTCTTCCAGCAGGGGCTGGATCGCCTGGGCCAGGCGGACTTCGAGGACGCCGCGCCGCTGCTCCATCGCGGGCTGGAGGCGGGCGACGAGTGGATCGAGGAGGAACTGCGCGCCTACCAGGAGCTGGTCTACCACGGCGACATGGCGCGGGCGCTGCAGCGGGTCCGCCAGGCCACGACGGAGCGTCCGGGCTACCCCGACCTGCACCTGTTGCTCGGGGCGCACGAACTGCAGATGGGCGCCACCGACGACGCGCTGGAGTCGCTGTCGCGGGCGCTCGAGCTGAATCCGGACTATCACGCGGCGCGCGTGGAGTTCGCCCGGGCGCTGGAAGTGGTGGGCGACACCTCCCAGGCCTTGCGGCAACTCGAGATGGTGCTCTCGCAGCAGCCGTCCCACGCCGAGGCGCGCCAGCTCCACGAGCGGCTGTCCGCTCGCCGGCGCGGTGGCCGTCCGCTGGCCGGGTCCTCCTCACAACGCCCTTGACCGGGGCGTCGGGCGGGGAGCAAGGTACCTGCGGGTCCGGGCTCACTCCGGCATTCACGAAGTACAGGAGGGGACCACACATGGCGCGTGGCACCGTCAAGTGGTTCAACGATTCGAAGGGCTACGGTTTCATCACGGCCGAGGGCTCCGAGGAGTCCGAAGTCTTCGTTCATTTCTCCGCCATTGAGGCCCAGGGTTTCCGAACCTTGCATCCGGGCGAGACGGTGGAGTTCGAGATCAAGAACAGCATGCGAGGCAACGAAGCCGCCCACGTCTGCAAGGTCTGAAGCTTCCACGCCCGCTGACCCCCACGGCCCGGTGCAACCCGCACCGGGCCGCGCGTTTCGGCCCCTTTTTGCCCTTCGCGGCCATCTGCCTCTATTCTCCCGCCCATGTTCGAAACCCTCCTGAAGTCCGTCTTCGGTTCCAAGCACGACCGCGAACTCAAGCGGGTGCGCCCCATCGTCGAGGAAATCAACCGCCTGTACGGGGAGTTCGAGCCGCTCTCGGACGACCTGCTGCGGGCCAAGACCGGTGAGTTCCGGGAACGGCTGGCGTCGGGGAAGGACACCCTGGACGACCTGCTGCCCGAGGCCTTCGCCGTGGTCAAGCTCGCCTGCAAGCGCTTGTGCGGCAGGACATGGGACGTCTGCGGCATCCCCATCCGTTGGGAAATGGTGCCTTACGACGTCCAGCTGATCGGCGGCATCATGCTCCACGAGGGCAAGATCGCCGAGATGGCCACGGGTGAGGGCAAGACCCTGGTGGCCACGCTGCCCATGTACCTGAACGCCCTCAGCGGCCGCGGCGTGCACCTCGTCACCGTCAACGACTACCTTGCCCGGCGCGACAGCCACTGGATGGGCGAGATCTTCAAGTTCCTCGGGCTGACCGTGGGCTGCATCCAGAACCAGATGGATCCCGCCACCCGGCGCGAGCAGTACAACTGCGACATCACGTACGGCACGAACAACGAGTTCGGCTTCGACTACCTGCGCGACAACATGGCCGTGCGCCCCGAGTACCGGGTGCAGCGCGAGTTCGTGTACGCGATCGTGGACGAAGTGGACTCGGTGCTCATCGACGAAGCGCGTACTCCGCTCATCATCTCCGGCCCGGTCGAAGCGGGGGACCAGGGCTTCGACGAGCTCAAGCCCCTGGTCGAGCGCATCGTGCGCGCCCAGCAGCAGTGGGTGACCGACGCCATGGCGGAGGCCGAAAAGCTGCTCGCCGACAAGGAGAAGCACTGGGAGGCCAGCGTCCAGCTGCTGCGCATCCAGCGCGCCGCTCCCAAGCACAAGAAGTTCATCAAGCTGCTCTCGGACCAGCCGGGCCTCAAGAAGATGATCACGCACGCCGAGCTCGAGTACCTGCGCGACAAGCGCATGCACGAGCTGGACGAGGACCTGCTCTATACGATCGACGAGAAGTCGCGCAACGTGGACCTTCTCGATCGCGGCCGCGTCAACATGTCGCCGCACGATCCCGACCAGTTCGTGGTGCCCGACCTGACCGGCGCTCTCGCCGAGCTCGAGGGTGACGACGAGCTGTCGCCCGAGGAGCGCATCACCCGGCGCGACACGATCTATCGCGAGTACGGCGCCAAGAACGACCGCATCCACAGCATTCAGGCGCTGCTCAAGGCCTACTCGCTGTACGAGCGCGACGTGGACTACGTGGTGCAGGACGGCAAGGTGATGATCGTGGACGAGCACACCGGACGGCTCATGCCGGGCCGGCGCTGGTCGGACGGCATCCACCAGGCCGTCGAGGCCAAGGAAGGCGTGCACGTCGAGGGCGAGACCCAGACGCTCGCCACGATCACGCTGCAGAACTTCTTCCGCATGTACGCCAAGCTGGCCGGCATGACCGGCACGGCCGAGACCGAGGCGGCGGAGTTCTGGGAGATCTACAAGCTCGACGTGGCCATCGTGCCCACCAACAAGCCCGTCACGCGCAAGGACGAGAACGACGTCGTGTTCCGCACCAAGCGCGAGAAGTTCAAGGCGGTCATCGACGAGATCGTGGCCTGCCAGGAGCGCGGCCAGCCCGTGCTCGTGGGCACGATCTCGGTCGAAGTGAGCGAACTGCTGAGCCGCATGCTCAAGATCCGCGGCATCAAGCACAACGTGCTCAACGCCAAGTTCCACCAGCAGGAAGCCGAGATCGTCTCCACCGCCGGCCAGAAGGCCGCCGTGACCATTGCCACCAACATGGCCGGCCGCGGCACCGACATCAAGCTGGGCGAAGGGGTCTACGCCCTCGGGGGCCTGCACATCCTCGGCACCGAGCGCCACGAGTCGCGCCGCATCGACCGCCAGCTGCGCGGCCGCGCCGGCCGCCAGGGCGATCCCGGTTCGTCGCGGTTCTTCCTGTCGCTCGAGGACGACCTCATGCGCCTGTTCGGCTCCGAGCGCATCTCGGCGCTCATGGAGCGCATGGGCGTGCAGGAAGGCGAGGTCATCGAGCACGGCATGGTGACGAGCGCGATTTCGCGCGCGCAGAAGCGGGTCGAGGCGCACAACTTCGACATCCGCAAGCACCTGCTCGAGTACGACAACGTCATGAACAAGCAGCGCGAGGAGATCTACCGGCAGCGCAACGCCGCGCTCATGTCGCAGGACATCAGCGAGCGCGTGCTCGACGACATCCGCGACGTGGTCGCGGAGCGCGTCGAGCGCCTCGCGCAGGAAAAGCTGCACCGCGACGAGTGGAACCTGCGCGGGCTGGCCGACGAGCTGGCCTACCTGCTCATGACGCCCGTCACGCCCGAGGAGCTCGCGGGCGACCGCATGGACGACGTGCTCGAGAAGGCCACGGGCATCGCCGAGCGCGCCTACCGCGGGCGCGAGGCGGAGTTCACGGCCGAGCTGTGCCGCGACCTCGAGCGCCACCTGTACCTGTTCACGGTGGACGAGCGCTGGCGCGAGCACCTGCACGAGCTCGACCACCTCAAGGGCGGCATCGGGCTGCGCGCGTACGGCCAGAAGGACCCGCTCATCGAGTACAAGAGGGAAGCCTTCACGCTCTTCGACTCCATGATGAGCGAGGTGCGCGAGGAGTTCGTGCAGCGCTTCTTCCGGGTCCAGCTGCAGCCGGCCGCGGCGCAGCAGGTCATCGAGAGCGCGCCCGAGGCTCCCACCCAGATCATCGAGAGCCACGCCACGGCCGACACGTTCGGCGGCGCGGCGGCCGCGGTGGCCGCCGGGGCCGAGCCCGAAGCCGGAGGCGCGACCGCGCCGGCTCCGCCGCAGCCGCTGCGTCCCATCCAGCCGGTGCGCAACGCGCCGCGCGTGGGTCGCAACGATCCCTGCTGGTGCGGCAGCGGCAAGAAGTACAAGAAGTGCCACATGGCGTCCGACGAAGGCTCCGGGGGACTCGCGTGAGCGATCGCGACGGGAACGACGGTGTGCCGCGGCTGCTGCGGCTCATCGCGCAGAAGCTCGAGGACTTTCTCGACGGGGACGAGCTCGCGCTCGAGACCCTGGGCGAGTCCATCGAGGCGGGCGGCTGGTCCGGCGAGGATCTCGGCTCCGTCATCATGGCGCTCCGCACGCTGAGCGGCGCGGGCGTGGCGACGGGCTGGGTGGCGGGCGAGCCGGGGCGTGACGCGTCGCGCGTGATGAGCCCGGAAGAGAGCAACTCCCTGAGCACGGAAGCGTGGGGGTACCTCCTCGACCTCAAGCGCAGGGGCGAACTGGATGCGGAGCAGTTCGAGCGCGTGCTCGAGATGCTGACCGGCAGCGGAGTCCGCCCGGTGAGCGTGGAGTTCGCCCGCGACGTCGCGTCTCGCGTCGCGATGGAGCACGGCGAGGTGGACAACCCGGGGGATGGGCCGCATGGCGACATCGAAGTCGCGCACTGAGGGCAAGAAGGCCCCGGCTGCGAAGAAGAAGAAGGCCACGCGCAAGGCGGCGGTCAAGGCGAGCAACACGGCGCCCGCGGCCAAGCGCAAGCGCGCCGCGAAGGACACCGCGGCCGAGGCCACTCCGGAAGACGAAGCCGAGGTCGAGGCGGCGGGCAGCCGTGCGGCCGGCAAGCGGCTGGTGATCGTCGAGTCGCCCACCAAGTCCAAGACGCTCAACAAATTCCTCGGCAAGGACTTCATGGTCATGGCCTCGAACGGCCACGTCATGGACCTGCCCAAGAGCCAGCTCGGCGTGGACCTCGAGAACAACTTCGAGCCCGAGTACGTGCCCATCCGCACCAAGAACCAGGCGCTCGGCAAGATCCGCGCGGCGGCCCGGCACGCGGCGCACATCTATCTCGCGCCCGACCCCGACCGCGAAGGCGAGGCGATCGCGTGGCACCTGGCCATGGCGCTCGAGGGCGCCAAGTGCCCGATCCAGCGCCTGACGTTCAACGAGATCACCCAGCGCGCCGTGACCGAGGCGCTGCAGGGCCCGCGCGACCTGGACATGAACCTGGTCAACGCGCAGCAGGCCCGCCGCGTGCTGGACCGGCTCGTGGGCTACAAGGTGAGCCCGTTCGTGTGGAGCACGGTCAAGTACGGGCTGTCGGCCGGCCGCGTGCAGAGCGTGGCGCTGCGCCTGATCTGCGAGCGCGAGAGCCTGATCCGCGCGTTCGTGCCCGAGGAATACTGGACCATCGAGGTGGACTACGAGACGCCCGAGCAGACGCGCTTCACGTCGCGCCTCGTGCGGGTCGGGGACGACAAGCTCGAGAACGGCCAGCTGCGCGGCGCGCTCGCGTCCGGGCAGGCCGCGGCGCTCGCCGCCGAGCTCGAGAAGACGCCCGCGCGCATCTCCGGCATCGAGATCAAGCCCCGCAAGAAGGGCGCGGTTCCGCCGTTCATCACCAGCACGCTGCAGCAGGCCGCGTCCAACCGCTACGGGTTCACGAGCCAGCGCACCATGCAGATCGCGCAGAAGCTGTACGAAGGCATCGAGCTCAAGGGTGAGGGCAGCGTCGGCTTGATCACCTACATGCGTACCGACTCGCCGCGCCTGTCCAACGAGGCGCTGGCCGAGATCCGCACGTGGCTGGGCAAGGAGTACGGCGATGCCTACGTGCCGGAGAAGCCCAACTTCTACAAGAGCAAGAAGGGCGCGCAGGAGGCGCACGAGGCGATCCGCCCGTCTTCCATCGAGCGTTCGCCCTCTTCCATCCGCTCGTTCCTCACCGAAGAGCAGTTCAAGCTCTACGACCTCATCTGGAAGCGCGCCGTGGCGTCGCAGGCGACCCCCGCCGAGTACGACATGACGACCGTGGACATCGAGGCCGGACGGCTCGGACTGCGCGCGTCGGGCAGCGTGCTGCGCTTTCCGGGCTGGCTCAAGGTGTACGGCCGCGACGAGGACGACGAGGCCGAAGAGGGCCGCCTGCCCGAGCTCAAGAACGGCTCGGCGCTCACCGTGGCGAGCGCGCCCGTGGTGGAGGAGGAGGGCGAGGAGCCGCGCACGGTGCGACCGGACCAGCACTTCACCCAGCCGCCGCCGCGCTACACCGACGCCTCGCTGGTCAAGGCGCTCGAAGAAGAGAACATCGGGCGGCCCAGCACGTACGCGACGATCGTCTCGACGATCACCAAGCGCGACTACGTCGAGCGCGAGGGGCGCTCGCTCAAGCCCACCGACCTGGGCATGCTCGTCACCAAGCTGCTCGTGGACACGTTCCCCGACGTCTTCAACGTCGAGTTCACGGCCGGCATGGAAGAGGAGCTGGACGAGATCGAAGAGGGCAAGCGCGAGTGGCACGCCGTCGTGCGCGAGCTGTGGGACCCGCTGTCTCGCGACCTCGAGAGCGCCAAGAAGAAGGTCAAGACGATCAAGGAAGAGCTGCAGCAGAAGACCGACATCGACTGCCCGGTCTGCGGCCGCAAGCTGGTCAAGAAGTTCGGGCGCAACGGCGCGTTCCTGGCCTGCCCGGGCTATCCCGAGTGCAAGCACACGCAGCCGCTCGACGCGTCGGAGCTGCCCGTGCCCGTCGAGGGCACGTGCAAGACCTGCGGCGCCGGGCTGGTGGCGCGCAACGGCCCGTTCGGGCGCTACATCCACTGTGAGCGCCGTCCCGAGTGCAAGTACACGCAGCCGTTCACGCTCGGGGTCAAGTGTCCCAAGTGCGCCGAGGGCGAGATCGCCGAAAAGAAGAGCCGCCGCGGCAAGCTCTTCTACTCGTGCACGCGCTACCCGGCCTGCGACTTCGCCATGTGGGACCGTCCGCGCCCCACGCCCTGCGACACCTGCGGCAATCCGTACCTGGTCGAGAAGGTGAGCAAGTCGGGCATGAGTCTGCTGTGCCCGGCCTGCAAGTCACGCTTCCCGGCCGAGCCGGCCGGTGCGTAGCGCACTCGAAGACTTTCTCCGCGAGTTCGGCGCCACGCGCCGCGGCTCGCCTCACACGCTGGCGGCTTACCGGCGCGACATCACCCGCGTGCTCGACCTGTGCGCGGGCGAGGGCAAGCCGGTTCCGCCGTCGGAGTGGACCGGCCCGCTGCTCGAGCGCGCCATGCGCGACCTGTACCGCACCGGGCACGCCGCGACGAGCACGTCGCGCGCGCTGGCCGCGTGGCGCAGCTTCGGCAAGTTCTGCATGCGGCGCGGCATCTTCGCCACCGACCCGGCGCGCGCGCTGCCGTTTCCGCGCCGCCCGCAGCGGCTGCCCCGCACGCTGCCGCGCATCGACCTGAACGACGCGCTCGACCGCCTCGCCGCCGCCACCGACCCTTCGGCGCCGCGCGACATCGCGCTGCTCGAGCTCACGTACTCGGCCGGGCTGCGGCTTTCCGAACTCGTGGGACTCAACCACGCCGACCTGGACCGCGCCGGCCGGCTGCTGCGCGTGCGCGGCAAGGGCCGCCGCGAGCGCATCGCGCCGATCGGCGATCGCGCGCTGACCGCGCTCGACCGCTACCTGGGCGGCGAGAACCGGCTGGGCGGCGCGCCGGGCGACGCCGTGTTCGTGGGACGCGGGGGACGGGCGACACGCCTGTCCGGCCGCACCGTGCAGCGCGTGGTGACGCGCCGGCTGTCCATGGTGGCGGGCGGGCTCGGCGTGACGCCGCACGCGCTGCGCCATTCGTTCGCGAGCCACCTGCTCGACGCCGGCGCCGACCTGCGCGCCATCCAGGAGCTGCTCGGCCATCGCTCGCTCGCGAGCACGCAGGTGTACACGCACGTCAGCCGCACGCGGCTCAAGGAGGCCTATGCTCAGGCGCATCCGCGTGCGTAGGATTTCCGCAGCCGCGGCGGCCGCCGCCGCCTTCGCGCTGCTGCTGGCCGCCGCCGGCTGCGCCAAGAAGGGCATGCCCACCGGCGGCCCTCCCGACCTCGATCCGCCGCGCATCCTGACCGTGTCGCCCGATTCGGGCGCGGCCGCCGTGCCGCTCGACGCGAGCATCGTGCTCACGTTCACCGAGGACATGGAGCCGCGCGGCACGGGTTCGGCGGTCGAACTGGCGCCGCCGGTGGAGATCCGCCAGCGCCGCTGGTCGG
>JADLGX010000393.1 GCA_020849095.1 Candidatus Eiseniibacteriota bacterium | reverse complement strand
TGAGTCCGAGTGGCGTCGCAGCCAGGATGGCGGAGACGACACTCGGCCTCAGTGAGCCGGAGCAGGATGCGGAGGCGAACGTGCCGCCGTTGGCAACCCCGGACACCCCGCGCCGACGACGCAGCAGGACGCAGCAGGAGGCCGGGCCGTTCGTCCTGCAGACGATGAAGTCGCTCGGCACCGCGGTCGCCGGAGTGGGCGACCGCGAACTGCATTTCGGTTTCGCGTACCTGCGCGAGTTCGCACGCAAGGCCGGCATGCCGCTGGTGTGCGCCAACCTGATCGAGAAGAAGACGGGCAAGCCGGCGTTCGCGCCGTCGCTCGTGACGACGGTGGGGCGCGTCAAGGTGGGCGTCTTCGGCCTCATGAACGCCGAGGTGGACCTGGGGCCCGGGCGGGACTCGCTCACGGTGCAGGATCCCGCCGCCGTGGCGGCGCGCACGGTGGCCGCGCTCCGCAAGCAGGGCGCGACGGTGATCGTGCTGTTGTCCCAGCTCGGCAAGGTGGAGAGCGAGGACCTCGTGACCGCCGTGGACGGCATCGACGTGGCGATCGTGGGGCGCAACGTGCCGCTGCTCCAGCGCGGCCGGCTGATCAAGAACACGGTCACCTGCTACGGCGGCGAGCAGGGCTGGTACGTGGGGCGGACCAACGTCACGCTCGACGCCGCCGGCCGCATGGCGTCCGGCGACAACGAGATGTTCATGCTGGGGCCCGAAGTCGAGACCCAGCCGGCCGTCTTCCAGGTGGTCAAGGAGTTCGAGGACGCGCTCAACGACCGTCTTCGCCTGCGCGAGAAGGAGCGCGCGGCCGCCGCGGGCCTGAGCTCGGGCGGGGCGAATGCCGACGCCGTGGATCACTACGTGGGCGCCGAGGTCTGCGCGCGTTGCCATCCTTCGGAGTTCCGCCAGTGGAAGGAGACGCCGCACGCTCGCGCGTGGCAGACGCTGGTGGACCTGAGGAAGGACGCGACGCCGGAGTGCGTGAGCTGCCACGTGGTGGGCTTCCAGAAGCCGGGCGGCTACAAGACGGCGGACGACGTGGCGAAGCTGTCGAACGTGCAGTGCGAGAGCTGCCACGGCATGGGCACGCAGCACGAGGCGTACGCGGCGTCGAACGCGGCGGTCCCGGAGGCGACGTGCCGCGGCTGCCACGACGGCACGACGAGCCCGGCGTTTTCCTTCGCCCTCTACCGCCCGCACATCCTGCACACGCCGCAGGCTTCCCTGCCGGCGCTGCCTCCGAATCCGGCGAAGGCCAAGATGAAGGCGGACGCGATGCGCACGCACTGACGTTCCGCTGCGCCTGCTGTGTCCTGCTGCGTCGTCGGCGCGGGGTGTCCGGGGGTGCCAACGGCGGCACGTTCGCCTCCGCATCCTGCTCCGGCTCACTGAGGCCGAGTGTCGTCTCCGCCATCCTGGCTGCGACGCCACTCGGACTCACCGCTGTTGGCACCCCCGGACACCCCACGCCGACTCGATCCGGCCACCTCGGTCGAGCGAAGCCGGGACCCGTGGGGGGCCCGACAGCGGTGAGTCCGTGGCTCGACTTAGCCATGACGGCGGAGGCGAGACACGGCCTCAGTGAGGCGGAGCAGGATGCGGAGCCGAACGTGCCGCAGTCGGGCCCCCCACGGGTCCCGGGTTCGCGACGCGCTGACGACGCAGCAGGACTCAGCAGGACGCAGCAGGGCGTCGCGGCGTGCCCGGTGTCGAGGGGAGGGGCACAGGACAGCCGGACATTGCCTTGACGCTCTCGCGAGCCGCCCCCTAACCTGCGCGCTCGGCCCAGAGTAAGCGGCCCCGCGTGTGTTTCCTCGCGGGGCGCGCCGGCCGCTCCCGGATCATTTCCCAAGGTTGATCTCTGCAAGGAGCGGCTCTCGCGTGGGCACTCTCGACGGCGTCACTTACTTCAAGTCGATCCTCGACACGGTCGGCAACACTCCCATGGTCCAGCTGGCCGAAGTCGGCAAAGGGCTGCCCTGCCCGCTGCTGGCCAAGGTGGAGTTCTTCAATCCGGGCGGCAGCGTCAAGGACCGCATCGGGCTGGCGATGGTCGAGGACATGGAGCGCCAGGGAAAGCTCAAGCCCGGCGGCACCATCGTCGAGTGCACCTCGGGCAACACCGGGCTCGGGCTCGCCATGGTGGCCGTGGCCAAGGGCTATCGCGCCGCCCTGTGCATGCCCGACAAGGTCTCGAGCGAAAAGGTCTACCTGCTCAAGGCTTTCGGCGCCGAAGTGTTCCTGAGCCCGACCGCCGTCGCGCCCGAACACCCGGACTCCTACTACTCGGTCGCCAAGCGCATCGCGAGCGAACGCCCCGGCGCCGTGCTCATGAACCAGTATCACAACCCCGCCAACCCGGCCGCGCACTACGCCACAACGGGGCCCGAGATCTGGAAGCAGACCGCCGGCAAGATCACGCACTTCGTGGCCGGCATGGGAACGGGCGGCACCATCACGGGCATCGGACGCTACCTCAAGGAGCAGAATCCCAAGGTCCAGGTCATCGGCGCCGACCCGGTCGGTTCGATCCTCAAGCACTACAAGGAAACCGGGCGGATGTCCGAGGCGCACACTTACAAGATCGAGGGCGTCGGCGAGGACTTCATCCCCAGCGCGCTCGACTTCTCGGTCGTCGACCGCGTGATCCAGTGCAACGACCACGACGGGCTCAACATGGCGCGCCGCCTCGCGCGCGAGGATGCCGTGTTCGTGGGCGGCTCCGCGGGCATGGCCACCTGGTGCGCCATCCAGGCCGCCAAGGATGCCGGCCCGGACGCCCTGGTCGTCGTGCTGCTTCCCGACACCGGTGAGCGCTACCTGACCAAGGTGCACAACGACGAGTGGATGCGCGACAACCACCTGCTCGACCCGTCCGCCACCAGCGCCTCCAGCCTGCTGGGCAGCAAGCCGCGCCTGCGCAGCCTCATCTCCGTCCAGGCCGGTGAGCCGCTGCGCCGCGCCCTGGCGCTCATCGAGCAGCACGACGTGTCGCAGTTGCCGGTGTTCAAGGGCGCCGAGGTGGTCGGCACCCTGGACGAGGGCGAGGTGCTCCGCACCGCGCTTTCCGATCCCAAGGCGCTCGACAAGCCAGTGGACTCGATCATGGGACCCGCGCTGCCGGTCGTCGGCGCCGGTGAGCCGGCCGATGCCGTGGCCCGGCTGCTGGCCATGCGCAACCCGGCCGTCCTGGTGAAGGACAACGGCGTCATCGCCGGCATCCTCACGCGCTTCGACATGCTGCAGTTCATCGCGGGAGGGGAATGATGAGCCACGACGCCATCACGCCGGCTTCGGGATTCAGCACCAAGGCGGTCCACGCCGGCCAGGAACCTGACATGGCCACCGGTGCGGTCATGACGCCCATCTACCAGACCTCCACGTACGCGCAGGAGGCGCTGGGGAACCACAAGGGCTTCGAGTACGCCCGTACCCACAACCTCACGCGGTTCGCCCTCGAGAAGAACCTGGCGGCCCTCGAGGGAGGGCGGCACGGCTTCTCGTTCGGCTCCGGCCTGGCCGCGACCAACGCGCTCATGCAGGTGCTGTCCGCCGGGGACCACGTCGTGTGCGGCAACAACACGTACGGCGGCACCTACCGGCTGTTCGAGAAGGTCTGGAAGCGCCACGGCCTGGCCTTCTCGTTCGTGGACTGCACGGACGCGGCCGGCGTCGAGGCGGTTTTCACCCCGCGCACCCGGATGGTCTGGCTCGAAACGCCGACCAACCCGCTCATGCAGCTGGCGGACATTCGCGACATCTGCGAGCGGGCGCACCGGAAGAACATCCTGGTGATCGTGGACAACACGTTCATGACCCCGTATTTCCAGCGTCCGCTCGAGCTGGGGGCGGACGTGGTCATGCACTCGGTCACCAAGTACCTCAACGGGCACAGCGACATGGTCGGCGGCGCGCTGGTGATGAGCGACGAGGGGCTGGCCGAACAGGTCCGGTTCCTTCAGAACGCCGCCGGCGCCGTTCCCGGGCCCATGGACTGCTTCCTCTGCCTGCGCGGCACCAAGACGCTCGCCGTCCGCATGCGCCAGCACGAGGAATCCGCCCGCGAGCTGGCCGCGATCCTCGAAAAACACCCGCGCGTCTCGCGCGTGTTCTACCCCGGCCTCGCCTCGCATCCGCAGCACGAGCTGGCCAGGCGCCAGGCGTCGGGGTTCGGCGGCATGATCTCGTTCATTCCCGGCGACGGCTCACTGGTGGCGGGAGAGCAGGTCTTCAACCGCTTCCGCCTCTTCACGCGCGCCGAGAGTCTCGGCGGAGTCGAGAGCCTCGTGTGCCATCCCGCGTCCATGACGCATGCCTCCGTTCCGAGGGACGCGCGCCTCGCGATGGGCTTTGCGGACGGGCTGCTGCGCCTTTCGGTGGGGATCGAGGATCTGGCCGACCTCCGTGCAGATCTCGATCAGGCACTCCAAGCTGTTTGAAGTCATGGGGTTGTGTGACGCTCGTGCCATGAGTTTCATGAAGAATCCATTTGACAACGGGGGGGGCGGCCCATAGCCTGCGGGCGGCTTTGGGTCGCGTGCCTCCTGCCAGGTCCTGGCGCGCAGGGATCCACCCAAGGACTCCTACGAGCGCAGGGATGCATCTCGGACTTGCAGCGCACCGCTCGCCAACCCAGTGGTGTCGTTCCCGAAAAGCCCCAACTTATCAGTGAACTCAAGAATACACGGCCGTCGCCGGTGCACCCGGCGCGGTGGGATTGAGGGGAGGTGGACAATACGATGCGTAAGATCTCTGCTCTTTCGATGGTCGCCCTTCTGGCGCTGACCCTCGCGATCGCCGCCATGGGCTGTGCTCAGAAGGCTGAGGAGGCTCCGGCTGCGACCGAGACTCCGGCTGCTACGGACACCATGATGACCGAGGGCGCTCCGGCGGACACGGCGGCTATGGTGGACACGATGGCGACGCACTAACGTCCGTGACCATGTTTCTTCGGAAGGGGGAGGCGCTCCGCGTCTCTCCCTTCCGCTTTTTCTCCGCCCCCATCTTGGACTTGGGCGCAACCCAGCCAGCGCCAGCCCCGTAGCACGGGCGTCCAGTTCGGAGGAACGCCCCGTGAAACGCTCGATCTTCACCGTCATCGCGCTCGCGCTCACGATTCAACTGCCGGTCGCCGCCCGGGCCACGACTTCGACCCGGTACGCGGAACGGAGCGACCAGGTGGTGAGCGCCGCCGGCGTGAAGGGCCTCGACATCGAGAACCCGCGCGGCCTGGTCCAGGTGCGGCCCAGTTCCGACGGCAAGATCCACGTGACGGCGATCAAGTTCGTGCGCATGCAGCGCCACACCGACGCCCGCAAGTACGCCGATCTCACCAGCGTCGAGACGCGCTCCGAACAGGGCCGCTGGGTCGTGCGCGTGAAGTATCCCAAGCGGATCGAAGCCAAGGTCAACCTGTGGGAGTTGTTCACCACCCGAGGCAACCACGACCTGGGCTTTCCCCTCATCGAAGTGCAGATCGTGATCGAGGCTCCGCCCGCGCTGACCGCGAACATCCGGACCGTGAGCGGGGACGTGGATGTCCAGGGCCTCGCGGGCGCCCTTTCGCTGCACTCCACGTCAGGGGACGTGACCGTGCGCGACGCCGCCGCCGCCGTCGAGGCCTCGACCGTCAGCGGAGATCTCGAGTTGCTGCACGTGCAGCGGGCGCAGGCTTCCAGCACGAGCGGGGATATCTCGGCCGAGGACACCGGCGCGCTCTCCCTCTCGACCACCAGCGGCACGATCGAAGTGGCCGCTCCGCGTGACACGGTTCGGCTCACCAGCGTGAGCGGCGACATCCAGACGACCGGCCCGCTGCGCGGAATCGAGGCCAGCACGAGCAGCGGCGATATCTCGGTCGAGTCCTCCTCGGGCGCGGTGCGGCTCAGCAGCCTCAGCGGCGACATCCAGGCCGCGCTGGCCGCTCCGCTCGGACCCTGCACGATCAAGACCACGAGCGGCGCCGTCACGGTCGAAGCCTCGACCGGCCTGAACGCGAAGCTCGACTTTCGCACCACCAGCGGCGAAATGGAGTGCAGCGTGCCGGTCCGCCTGCAGAGCCAGAGCCGCAACAACCTTTCGGCCATCCTCGGCAAGGGCGGTGCCCTCGTCGTCCTGCAGACAGTCTCGGGAGACATCAACCTGACGAGTGGAGGTAACTGATCATGAGACGACTCCGAGACCTGCTGCGGACGGCGGCGCTGATCGCCGCCATCCTCGCCATCGCCGCGGGAGCCGCTTGGGCGCAGGGCAGCATGACATTCCGCCCGATCCCCGCGGACAGCGCGGCCGTCCTGGACGATGCGCGCGCCGCCGCCCGCGAAACGGGCAAACGCGTCCGCAAGGTGGTGCGCGAGGTGAACACCGCCGACGTTCCGGTGACCATCCAGGTGGGCGACGACAGCATCGTGGTGGAACCGGTTTCGCCGCCCGAGGTCCCGGCAATCCCCGAGATTCCCGAGGTAGCGCGCGAGAGCACGGGCGAGATCATCCGATTCGGCAGCCCGATCGTGGTGCACGCCGGACAGGCGGTGGACGGCGATGTCGTCAGCATCGGCGGCTCGGTGCGCGTCGAGGGTGTCGTGAACGGCAGCGTGACCGCCATGGGCGGCGACGTCACGCTCAACCCCGGTTCGCGCGTCGAGGGCGACGTGGTCTGCATGGGTGGAACGCTGCGCCAGGAGCCCGGCTCGTCCATCTCGGGCCAGCTCGTGACCGCTCCGCGCGTTCCCGGGGCCGGTCTCTTCCTGCCGGTGCTCGCCGTGGTGGGAACCGGCTTCAAGATCATCGCCCACCTCATGTGGATCCTGTTCGTGATGGCCGTGGCCTTCCTCGTGGTCAAGCTGGCGCCGGCGCGTACGCAGGCCGCCGTGGACCACATCCGTGAGGACGCCGGCAGCTCGTTCCTGTGGGGCCTGCTCATGATCGGGCTCTGTATTCCGGGCCTGGTGGTGCTGGCCATCGCGGTGGCGATCCTGTGCATCACGATCATCGGCATCCCGCTCGCGCTCGCCGCACTGCTCGGCTACGCGGCCTTCATCGCGATCGCGATGATCTGGGGCTCGATCGTGGGCTACACGCTGCTGGGCGATCACGTCTTCACGCGCTTCAAGGGCAGCAAGCCCACGCTGCTGCGCGCCGCGCTGTGGGGCGTGGCCGCCGTGCTCGGGCTGCGCATCGTCGCCGACATCCTGCACGTGGTGCCGCTGTTCGGGTTCTTCGGCGGGCTGGTCCGTGCCATCGGCATTGCCGCCTCGGCGGTGCTCGCCACGCTCGGCGCGGGCGCCCTGGTTCGCGGCGAGTACCAGCGCCGCACGGTGCAGACCTGGTGGCAGCGCTCGCGATTCCGCCGCAACAATGGCGCGCGGCCCGACGACTTCCCGCCGCCTCCCGGCTCGGGCTACCCGCCTTCTCCTGGTGTGGGCTATCCGCCGCCCCCGGTTCCTCCGGCGCCTCCAGCTCCAGGCGGGGCCTCGGCGGCATGGCCTCCCGCGCCACCGAGCGCACCGGCGGCGCCGCCCGAATCCCCGGGGCCATCGGCTCCACCGGACCCGCCGGCACCGGTTCAGTGATCTTCGCGGCCCGGAGCGACTCCCGCTCCGGGCCGCTTCGCGTTTGCGGCGCTCGCGCCGCTGCGGCATCGTGCCCCGGTCCGCGCTCCGCCGCCGAGGCGAGCGCCTTCCTTTTCGAGGAGCCCCGTGGGCGGTGAGTCGCTGATCGTTCTTTGCCTGCTGTTGTTCGCCGACGGCGCGACCACGGCGGCATTCACCACGCCGCTGCTGCTCCGGTACGCGCGCTTTCACGAGCCCTGGCACGTGGCGCTCGCGGGCGGGGCGTCGAGCGCGGCGGGCAGCGCGGTGCAGCTGCTCGTGTTCCGCTGGATGCTCGGACAGCAGCGCCCGTGGATGAAGCGCTTCATCCCGTCGCGCGAGAAGATCGCGGCCACGCTGGCCATGTACCCGTCCGCTGCGGTCCTCGCGATCGCCGTGGCGCGCGCCACGCCGCTGCCGGACGCCCCACTCAAGCTGGTGGCGGCCGTGGTCGGCTATCCCATCTGGCGCTACGTGATCGCCGTCATGCTGGGCGCGATTCCCTACTACTACGCGCTCGCGTGGATCGGGCACGAGTTCGAGCTGCCGGCGTGGGTCCTGGGCGCCATCGTGGGTGTGGTCGTGTTGGGCCTGCTGGTGGACCTGGTGCGGCGCGGAAGGAAGCAGCCCGATGCCTGAGCGACGCGCCCGGCCCGCCCGCTCGCGGCCCTCCGCCCCGGCCGACAGCGTCGGCATCGACACGGGCGGCACGTTTACCGACGTGGTCGTGTGGCGCGGCGGCCGGCGCGAGGCGTTCAAGGTGCCCTCCACGCCGGATGATCCTTCGCGCGCGGTGCTCGAAGGATTGCGCCGGGCCGGGGCCGGACCGCGCACCCGCGTGCGCCACGGCTCGACGATCGCCACCAACGCGCTGCTCGAGCGCAAAGGGGCGCGCATCACGTTCGTGACCACGGCGGGGTTCGAGGACCTGCTCGAGATCGGCCGCCAGGACCGTCCGGCCCTGTACGCGCTCGCGCCCTCGCGCCCGGCGCCGCTCGCGCCGCGCGAGCGCCGGGTGGGCGTGCGCGAGCGGCTCGACGAGCGCGGCCAGGTGGTGACGGCGCTGACCGCCGCCGAAGTGCGCGCCGTGGTGCGCCGCGTGCGCGCCACCCGGCCCGAGGCCGTCGCCATCGGGCTGCTGCACTCCTACGCCAACCCCGCGCACGAACTCCAGCTGGCTCGCGCGCTCGCCGTGCTGGGCGTGCCGGTGAGCGTCTCGAGCGCGCTGTGCCCCGAGATCCGCGAGTACGAGCGCTTCGCCACCACGGCGGCCAACGCCTATCTCGCCCCGCGAGTCGGCCGCTACCTGGGCGCGCTCGGGCAGGCGAAGCTCGGGCGCATCGAGGTGGTGCTCTCGCACGGCGGCACCGCGCCCGTGGAGCGGGCGGCCGGCGAGAGCGTGCGCCAGCTGTTGTCCGGCCCGGCCGCGGGCCTGCTCGCCGCCCTCGCTTCGGCGCGCGAGTGCGGTCATCGCTCCGCGCTCACGCTCGACGTGGGCGGCACTTCGACCGACGTGGCGCTGCTCGGCGCTGGGGATACCGGTGACGATGGTCTGCCGCGCCGGCGCGCGCGCGAGGTGGGCGGAGTGCCGGTACTGCTGCCCACGCTCGACGTGCACACGGTGGGCGCGGGAGGAGGCTCGATCGCGAGCGTGGACGAGGGCGGACTGCTGCGCGTCGGCCCCGAGAGCGCGGGCGCCTCGCCCGGGCCCGCGTGCTACGGACGCGGCGGCCCCGCCACCGTGACCGACGCGCTCGTGGTGCTGGGGCTGCTGCCCTTCGAGACGCTGGCCGGAGGCGCGCTGCGGCTGGAGCGCTCGGCGGCCTGGACGGCACTCGATGCGCTTTCGAAGAAGCTGGGCCTGCCCGGCGCCGCCGAAGCCGCCGCCGGCGTGCTGGCGGTGGCCAACGCGCACATGGAAGCGGCGCTGCGCCGCGTGTCGGTGGAGCAGGGCGAGGACCCGCGCGGCTCCGCGATCGTGGCGTACGGCGGCGCGGGCGGGCTGCATGCGTGCGCGCTCGCCGATTCGCTCGGCGCCCGCTCGGTGGTGTGGCCGCGCCATGCCGGCGTGCTGTGCGCGCTGGGCGCGCTCACCGGGGGCTCGCGCCGCGAACGCAGCCGCAGCGTGCTGCGCGACGCGCGCGACACGGTGGCGCTCGAACGCGAATATCGCGCGCTCGAGCGCCGGGTGCTGGGAGAGTTCGCGCCCCGAGAGCGCGGGCAGGTGCGGCTGTCGCGCCACGCCGAGGTGCGCTACCGCGGCCAGGCGCACGACATCGAGATCCCGGCATCCGACCTGGCGGCGATCGCGCCGGCCTTTCACGCGGCGCACCGCCGGCGTTTCGGCTTCGACGACCGCGCCCGCGACGTGCTCGTGGTGTCCGCCCAGGTGCGGGGCGCGCTCGCGGCCGAGGTCTCGCGCGAGCGCCTGCCGCGCCCCCGCCCGCTGCCCATCCGGCGCGCCGATGTGCGCGAGGCGGGGCGCAGCGTGCCCGCCGAAGTGCTCGAGCGCG
>JADLGX010000392.1 GCA_020849095.1 Candidatus Eiseniibacteriota bacterium | reverse complement strand
GACTGGGAGTGGCTCGGGCCCCAGAACGTCGGCGGCCGCACGCTGGCGGTGCTCTTCGATCCGAACGACGCCAACCACATCTGGGCGGGATCGGCCTCCGGCGGCATCTCCACCTCGTTCGACGGCGGCATGAGCTGGTCGGTGGTGGACGACTTTCTGCCCTCGCTGTCCGTCACCTCGCTCGCCATCGACACCAACACCAACTACCTCTACGCGGGCACCGGTGAGTTCGTCATCGCGGCGACCTCCACGGGCGGCGGCATGAACGGCGCCGGCATCTTCCGCAGCACCGACTTCGGCGCCACCTGGGTTCAGTTGCCCGCGACGGCCACCTGGACTCAAGTGAGCAGCATCGCCGTGGTTCCCGGTGACGGCTTCCTCTTCGCGGCCACCTCGACCGGCCTGTACCGCTCCGCCAACTCCGGTGTCTCGTGGACCCGCGTGCTCAGCAACGGAGGACTGCTCGACGTGCGGGCGACGCCGACGAGCCATCTGCTGTTGGTGGGTTCCGGCACCTCTTCCTTCCGCTCCACCGACAGCGGCGCCACCTGGACGACGCTCACTGGCGCGCCGTCGGGTCTGCCCGCGTTGCCCGCGCCTCCGCCGAACCCCTCCATGCGCACGTCGTTCGCCATCGCCTCGGATCAGACGACATGCTTCGCGTCGGTGGATCGGAACAACGGCGAAGTGTGGCGCTCACTCGACGCGGGAGCCACGTGGCAGCGGCGCCACACCGGCAGCCAGTACCTGGGCGCCCAGGGCTGGTACGGCAACGCCATCTGGGTGGATCCCACCAACGCCAACGTGGTCGTGGTGGGAGGGATCGACGTGTGGCGAAGCACCGACGGCGGCTCGACACTCGTTCAGCTGAGCGACTGGTGGGCCTATCCGGGCGCCAGCGCGCACGCCGATCACCACACCATCGTGAGTCCGCCGGACTTCAACGGAACCACCAATCGGCGCGTGTTCTTCGGCAACGACGGCGGCATCCAGCGCAAGAACGACATGCTCGCCGGCAACGGCGATTGGACCGACCTGTCCAACGGGCTTCGCACGACCCAGTTCTACAAAGGAGCCATCCAGGCGGGCACCAACGACCTGCTGGGCGGGCTGCAGGACAACGGCACGTGGCGCCGCACCGGCTCCAATACCTGGCAGTCCTGGTACGGCGGCGACGGCGGGTACTGTTCCTTCGACGCCAGCGGGACCAATCAGTACTTCGAGTACGTCAACCTGACCATGTACAAGAACGGCATTTTCGGACTGCCGTTCGGCTGCACGGGCGGCCTCACGGATGCGGGGGACGGCTGCAACTCGCGGTTCATCTCTCCGTTCAAGGCGGACCCTGTCATCGCGGGCCGGTTGTTCGCCGGAGGCTCCAGCATCTGGCGGTCCACCAACTCGGCGGATTCCTGGACGAGTGTCCGCGGTCCCATCAGCTCCGTGCCGCTCCCCCCTCCGGGATGCGCGTTCTCCCGTCCGCTCTGCTCGGCGATCGAGCTGGTTTCCACCAACTCGCAGCTCGTCTGGGTCGGATACGACGACGGCACGCTGTCGCGTTCCACCGACAACGGCGCGACGTGGGTGAACCTGACCTCTGGCGGCGGACTGCTGACGGGCCGGATCGTCACCGACATCGCCGTGAATCCCTCCAACACCAACGAGGTGTGGGTCACGTTCGGCGGGTTCGCGAGCGACAATGTGTGGTTCACGTCCGACGGCGGCTCCACCTGGAGCGTTCGCACGGGCAGCGGCTCGACCGCTCTTCCGGCCGCGCCGGTCGAAACGATCACCATGCATCCGACGAATCGCTCGTGGATCTACGCGGGCACCTCGGTGGGCGTGCTCGCCTCGCAGGACAAGGGACTCACGTGGGGACTCATGCGGCGCTTCGAGCAGTCCGAGGGGCCGGCGTACACGCAGGTTTCCGACCTGATCTGGGAGGGTAACCGGCTGATCGCGTTCACCTACGGTCGCGGCGTGTATCGCTCCGGCTCCATCGGCGGCAGCAGTTCGGGCCCGGCGATCGCGCTCCTCGGCACGTCCCTGCCGGGCGCCAACTCGGGTTCGTGCGACTGGGGCGACTTCGACAGCGACGGCGACCTCGACATTCTGTGGACCGGCAACTCGGCGCCCTCCGACGCGGCGCCCGCGGCGCCGATCACGCGCATCGGCCGCAACGTCGGCGGCGGCAACTTCTCCTTGGTGACTCCCGCCCTGCCGGACGTCACCGACGGCGCCGCCCGCTGGGGCGACGTGGACCGCGACGGCGACCTCGACGTCGCGATCACCGGCATGTCGTCTTCCGGCTTGCCGCTGGCCGCGATCTACCTCAACAGCGGCGGCAGCTTCGCCAACGCCGGCCTCCCGCTCGAGCCGGTTTCGAACTCCGACCAGGTGTGGGGGGACTTCGACAACGACGGTGACCTCGACCTGGTGGTCAGCGGATTGACCGCGCCCACTTCCACGAACACGGGCAGCACGAAGCTCTATCGCAACGACGGCGGCTGGTTCAGCGACGCGGGCGCCGGACTGATGAACGTCCAGCACTCCTCGCTCGACGCCGGGGACTACGACAACGACGGCGACCTCGACCTGCTGCTCGCCGGCTGGCTCGGCAGCAGCGCGAGCCCCGTCACGCTGCTCTATCGCAACGACGGCGGCGGTGCGTTCACGAACGTCACGTTCGGGCTTCCGAATGTGGAGTTCTCGGCCGAGTGGGGCGACTACGACATGGATGGCGACCTCGACATGCTGCTGTCGGGCGGCGCCGGCCTGTTCGTGCATCGCAACAACGGCGGCGGCTCGTTCGCCACCGTGGTCGCTCTGCCGACGCACCGGGAAGGCGAGGCTTCGTGGGGCGACTACGACAACGATGGCGACTTCGACATCGCGGTCACGGGCGAGGAGGGCGTCAGCAACGTGACGCGCCTGTATCGCAACGACGCGGGCACCTTCGTGGACACGGGCGCGCGGCTCAATGGTGCCCGGAGGTCCTCGCTCGCCTGGGGCGACTACGACAACGACGGTGACGTGGACCTGTTCCTGAACGGCTGGGCCAACGTCGCCAACGTGGCGCAGGTGTATCGCAACGACATCGCCACCACGAACACTCCGCCGTGGGCGCCGACGGGCCTCGTCGCGAACACCGAGGGCTGCGGCGACGGCATGATGCGCGTGACGTTCAGCTGGAACGCGTCGCCGCTCGACGATCACACCTTCATCAGCGCGCTCAGTTACAACCTGCGCATCGGCAGCGCGCCCGGTCTCGCCAACGTGTTCGCGCCCGCCGCCAGCTTGGGCAGCGGATTCCGCCGCGTCGCGGCGCGCGGCAACGTGCAGCAGCGCCGCTCGTGGACGCTGACCCTGCCCACGGGCACCTACTACTGGAGCGTGCAGGCCCTGGACGGCGCCCTGAAGGGCTCCGTGTTCTCGGGCGAAGCCGTGGCCCGCGTGGCGACGCACTACGCCGACGCCGGCGCTTTACTGACGCCCACCACGGGAGCGGTTTCCTGGGGCGACTTCGACGGAGACGACGACCTCGACCTGCTCGTCACGGGCGTCGCGGGCTCGGATGTCCATCGCAACGACGGCGGCAGCTTCACGCCGATCGGGGCGGGACTGCCGGCGCTCGACTACTCGTCCTCGCAGTGGGGGGACTACGACGGCGACGGCGACCTGGACATCGTGCTGTCGGGCTGCGTCCCGGGCTCCTACGTGACGAGTATCTACCGGAACAGCGGCGGCTCGTTCACCGACATCGGAGCCGGACTGCCCGGCGTGTGCGGCGGAACCGTGGCGTGGGCGGACTGGGACCTCGACGGCGACCTGGATCTCGCCATCACGGGACAGTCCGGCACCGGCGCGATCGCGCGCGTCTACCTGAACGACGCCGGCTTCTTCTGGGACATGGGCGCGCCGATCGCCGGAGTGGACCTGGGGCGGAGCGCGTGGGGGGACTACGACGGCGATGGCGACCCCGACCTGCTCGTCACCGGCCGTGACGACGCATCGACCCGGCACGCCGACCTCTACCGCAACGACGGTGGCGGCGCGTTCACGCCCGTGTTCTCCGGACTGCCTCCGGTTTCGTTCAGCGCGGTGGCGTGGGCCGACTACGACAAGGACGGCGACCAGGACCTGCTCCTCGCCGGCAGCACGGGCGTGGGGGCGGACCAGATCTCCCGCGTCTACAGCAACGACGGCTCGGGAAACTTCACCGACACCTTCGCTGGGCTCTCGGGCATGCAGGAAGGCTCCGCCAACTGGGGAGATCTCGACAACGACGGCAGGCTCGACCTGCTGCTCACCGGCTACAACCCGCTGGTCGG
>JADLGX010000391.1 GCA_020849095.1 Candidatus Eiseniibacteriota bacterium | reverse complement strand
CGCGGCCGCCACAGCCCCGAGGAGCAGCCACGGTGTGGTCCACGATTGAAGCCAAGGTCGCGCGCGGCGAGCGCCTGACGACCGAAGAAGGCGTCTACCTCCTGACCGACGCGCCCCTGCTGGACATGGGCGCGCTCGCTCACGAGATGCGCGTGAAGAAGACCGGTTCGAAGTTCGTCACCTACGTGATCGACACGAACCCCAACTACACCAACTGGTGCACGGTGGATTGCCACTTCTGCGCGTTCTACCGCAAGCCCGGCAAGCCCGCCGCCGACGGCTACACGCACGACGTCGAAGGCGTCATGAAGATGATGGAGACCGCGAAGCAGCTGGGCGCCACCACGGTGCTGCTGCAGGGCGGACTCAACCCCGAGATTCCGTGGAGCTTCTACACGGACATCGTGCGCGAGGCGCGCCGGCGCTATCCGGACATCACGCCGCACTTCTTCTCGGCCCCCGAGATCCACCAGATGTCCGAAGTGAGCGGGCTGAGCATCAAGGGTGTGCTCGAGGCGCTGCACGAAGCCGGGCAGCGCACGCTGCCGGGAGGAGGCGCCGAGATCCTGGCGACGCGCGTGCGCAAGCGCATCTCGGTCAAGAAGGGCGGCCCGGAAACCTGGCTCGACGTGCACCGCGCCGCGCACCAGGTGGGCATGCGTTCGACCGCGACCATGATGTACGGCCACGTCGAGACGCCGGCCGAGATCGTGGAGCACCTGGACTACATCCGCGCGCTGCAGGACGAGACCCACGGCTTCACCGCTTTCGTTCCGTGGTCGTACAAGCGTGGCAACACGCCCATGGAATCCAAGGTCAAGCACATCGCCGGCGCGAACATGTACTTCCGCGTGCTGGCGGCCTCGCGGCTCTACCTGGACAACTTCGACCACATCCAGGCGACGTGGTTCAGCGAGGGCAAGAAGACCGGGCAGATCGCGCTGCACTTCGGCGCGGACGACTTCGGCGGCACGCTGTTCGAGGAGAACGTCCATCTGGCGACCGGTCACCTGAACAAGACCACCATTGCCGAGATCGAGACGCTCATCCGCGAGGCCGGCTTCACCCCGGCGCAGCGCGACACCGAGTACGCCATCCTGCGCGAGGCCGAGGGCCCGTCGGCGCTCGAGAACCTGTCGGCCGACGTGCCGCTGTTCGTGGAAAACATGCGCGAGCTTCCGGCCGAGTACCCGGACAAGCTCGAGGGCGAGGAGCTGGTCAACCCCAGCTGACGGCGGGCGGGACGCCAGGTCCCGCCTTCCGCCTTGTTCCCGGCCGCGGGCGACCCGTACAATTCGCCACCCCTTCGGACAGGTCGCACGGCCGGTCCGCGCCGCCCGCCACCCGGGATGGCCCTTGAGACCGTTCGCACTCGCATTCGCCCTGCTGGCCCTGTCGGCCCTGTCCGTCGCGACCGGCGCGCTCGCCGCGCCCGTGGCGGCGCCCGGCTTCGTGGTGGAGAACGCCATCCCCGGCTCGCACATCGAGGCGCCCGTCGCGCTGGCTTTCACCCCCGACGGCGCGCTGCTCGTGGCCGATGTGCCCGGGCGCATCTGGGTGATCCGCAACGGCGCCCAGAAGAGCGTGCCCATGTGGGCGCGTGAGTCCGAGGTCGAGATCAACGGCGACTGCGGGCTCCTCGGCATGGCGCTCGATCCCGCGTTCGCCAGCAACCGCCGGATCTACCTCCTGTATGCCGTGGACCCGGACAGCAACGGCGCGGACGACGACACGCTGCACTTCGGCCGGCTCGTGCGCTACGAGGTGAGCGCCGCCGATCCCGACCGCATCGACGAGAGCACGCGCACGGTGCTGCTCGGCACCGGCTGGGCCGACGGCGTGCCCAATCATTCGGGCACGCACAGCGTGGGTGCGCTGCGCTTTGCCGCCGACGGCACGCTGCTCGTTTCCATGGGCGAGGGCGCGCGCTACGACATGGTGGACCCGGGCGGGCTGTCGGCGGGGCTGTTCGAGCCGGGGCGCGCGCCGCTCGCGTGGGACCGCGGCGCGTTTCGCGCGCAGGACCTGGACGTGCCCGGCGGCAAGATCCTGCGCATCGATCCCGTCACGGGTCACGGGCTGCCGAGCAATCCGTTCTGGAACGGCGATCCGGCCGCGGTGCGTTCCAAGGTGTGGGCGTACGGCCTGCGCAATCCGTTTCGCTTCTCGGTCCGCCCGGGCACCGGCGCGGCCGATCCCTCGGCCGGCCGGCCCGGCGTGCTGTTCATCGGCGACGTGGGCTGGAACCTGTGGGAGGAGCTGAACGTCGCGACGACCGGCGGGCTCGACTTTGGCTGGCCGTGCCGCGAAGGGGGGCGCGAGAACCTGCCGTACACCGCGCTGACCCCGCCCTTCGGCGGTTGCTCTTCCGCCGGGCCGCTCACCGATCCCGTGCTGGCGCTGAGCCACCAGTCGGCGGACTCCACCGCGTTCGTGCGCCTGCGCTCCAACTCGATCACGAGCGGACTGTTCTACGAGGCGCAGCAGTTTCCCGAGCCGTGGCGCGGGCGGTTCGTGTTCGGCGACTTCTATCGCGGCTGGGTCCACGCGGCGCGGTGCGACGCGCAGGGCCGGCCCACGACCACCGACCTGCTCGCGACCGGCATGAACGGCCCGGTGGACTTCGCGGTCGAGCCGTCCACTGGCTGGTTGTACGTGGCCTGCATCATCGACGACCGCGTGCGGCGCATTCGCTGGTCGCCCACGGCGGACGTGGCGCCGGACGGCGACGCGCTCGCGTTGTCGGCGCCATGGCCCAACCCCGCGCCCGACGGCACGAGCGTGCTGCTCACGCTGGCGCGGCCCGCGAACGTCTCGTTCGCGGTGACCGACCTCGCGGGCCGGCTCGTGTGGTCCGAGCCCGGCCGGAGCCGGTCCGCGGGCGCCACGCGCCTGGCGTGGAACGGGCGCGACGAAGCGGGAGCGCGCGTCACGCCGGGACTCTACTTTCTGCGCGTCACCGTGGATGGGCGAACGAGCGCGCGACGGGTGAGCGTGCTGTGGTGAATCGGCGCGCCGTCAGCGCGCGGCGTTCGCCGCCATGGCGGGACCCAGCGGCGAAAGCTCCAGCCACACGATCGTGAAGCCGTCGGGCGTGCGGTAACGGCGCTCGGCGAGCACGTCCAGCCCCGGCATGACGCGCGCGGCGCCCGGCGTCTCGACGATCTCGTTCCAGCCCGCCCACGCGCGGCGGCTGTCGCGAAACGCGAGCACGATGTGGCGAAAATCGAGCCGCCGCCGGCACGCCTCGACGTCGGCGGGGGTGAGCGCCAGGTGCACGACCGGATGGTTGGTCTGCCACGCCAGCGCCGGCCCCAGGTTGCTCATGAGCGGCTCGCCCGGCGCCAGCCGCTCGCCGAGCACGATCGAGATGGACGTGAGCGTCGCGCTCTCGGGCACACCGCGCTCCTGCGACGTGGCGCGCGCCTCGGCATTGCCGTTCACGGTGGACCACGCGCCCCAGCCCAGCGCGATCACCGCGACGAACGCGAGGATCGCGCACCGCCCGCGCGGTCCCGTCCACCCTTCGCCGTAGCGCTGCACCAGCGCGCCGAGCGCCAGGATGCCCATGGGTTCCACCAGGATGCGCGCGGTGAACACGTAGCGCGTCCACGGGATGCTGGCCGCG
>JADLGX010000390.1 GCA_020849095.1 Candidatus Eiseniibacteriota bacterium | reverse complement strand
GAGGGCGTCATCCTGAGCGCCGCCAGGGCCGACCTGGGCGAGCTGCCCGAGCTGGCGAAGGTCGAGGCGTGGCCGGATCTGGTTCGGATTGCGTGGAGGACGGGCAAGGACGCTCGCTACGAGCTCGCTGCCGAGAGGCAGGGTGAGGACGGGGCGTGGCTGCCAGTGAGCGCGCTCCAACGATCAGGAGCCGACGTGCTCGCGCTCGAGGATCGCGAGGTGACCGCTGGCGAGTCCCTCCGCTACCGGCTGCGGCTGAGTACGCCGGAGCTGGAAGTCGTCACCGGCGAGCTGGAGATTCGGGTGCCCGCGTCTGCGCCGCTCGCGATCCACCATCTGGATGTGCAACGCGACCGGCTGCGCCTGACGGGTTCCGTGCCCGGCAGGGGCGAGAGCCGCTTCGAGCTCTTCGACGTTCAGGGCCGCCGGCTGTTGCGAGACGTGCGCCAGCACGAGCACGCCGGGGATTTCAAGCTGGAGTGGCCGGTGCCCTCGGGTGTGCGAGGAGGGGTCTTCTTCCTGCGGCTCTCTCTCGGGAACGAGACGAAGACCCGACGTTTCGTGGTGGGGAGGTGAGGGCCGTGGGATCGCGCCGCAATCGAGTTGCTCTCGCTCTCGGGCTCCTGCTGGTCATGGCCGTCTTCGCCCGAGGCCCCATGGTTCCCACCCCCGCCGCGGCCGCGTGCGCGGACACGGTGATCGTTCGCGCCGCGAAGACGTATACGATGCCCGGCTCGGCGCAGATCACGTTCGTCGAGCCCTGCACGCTCAGCGCGGTAAGCGGTCGACGGTTCCTGATCGAGGTGGTCCGGCCCGGCGCCTCCAATCCGCTCATCTCGGCCGAGATCGCCTTTGGAGGGGTCGTCTACTTCGGCGTGGACGACGTGGACAACGCCAACGTGCTGATCAGCCGGGTGGTGACCGCTTCCGGGGTGGGAGAGCTGAAAGTGACGCTGAAGGGAAGCGCCGGCGCCCACGTGGTGGTTCGAATCTCGCACGTGAACGAGTCGCTTTACTCCGTGTACAGCCCGTCGCCCTTCACGGGCGCCACGACAGCCAAGACCTCCACGAAGTACTTCAGTTTCGAGAGCACGCCCTCGGCACCGCACCTGATGACGCTGACGAACGGCAACGCCGACGCGACGGGAGCAGCGCGCACCTACAATGCCGAGGTCTGGCTGAACAGCCAGCAGGTGGTGCTTCCGAGCGAGCTCACCCTGGGGCGCGCGTTCGTGACTCGCGATGTCCTGCTGGATTCGGTGAATGTGCTGCAGGTGAACCTGATCGCCAACCAGGGCGGCAAGAAGCTCTCGATCAAGTTCTCCGCCACCGACACCATTTCGTCGGGACTGACCGTGGAAATGCCGTCCGACTCGCTCGTGACAGCGGCCGCAAAGGTGCTGGCGACCGCCCAGATCGAGAACGCAAAGGCGGACACTCGGCTCTTCGTGAATGGCACCGAGAAGGCGGTCGGCGTGAGCTCATGGAGCGACTCCTTGAGCCTGGCCGCGCAGGACGGGAAGAACACGTTCGTGTTCACCGCGAACCGGGTCGAGTGCAGCCCCGTCCTGACCGTCTTCCGCGACACCCAGGCGCCGGTCATGGAGATCCTGTCCCCGGCACCGGAGGTCATGGCCGCGCCGACGACCCAGGACACCATCACGTTCGTCATCCGGGTCACTGACCTGACGCGGACCGGTGTGTTCGTGGACGGCGATGAGGTCGGGTTCGTTCCGCTGGGCGCGGGCTTCGAAGACTTCACGGTGCAGGTGCCGCTGGACCTGGGATCGAACCGGATCCACTTCCGCGCAATCGACCAGCTGGGCGACACGACGCGGCTGGATCGGCTCATCCAGCGTGTCGCGGTGGACGAGCCGGCGCCCGTCAGCGCCAGTGTGGTCCCGCACGGGATGCCGACCACGGTCGCGAGCACGTTCTGGGAGCAGGTCCGCTTCCTCTGGGGCGGCACGCCGCCCCTGCAAGCCGGGGCAGACACGACGAAGATGAGCGCGGAGCGGCTTGCGGTGATTCGCGGACGCGTGATTGCGCGCGAGCTCGGAGCCCTCCCCCATGTGCAGGTTCGCGTGCTGGGGCACGAGGAGTTCGGCTATGCGCTGACGCGCGAGGATGGCGCGTTCGACCTCGCGGTGAATGGTGGCGCCCCGCTGACCCTGCGCTACACGAAACCCGGCTTCCTCGAGTCGCAGCGGGTCGTGGACACCGCCCCCCTCGATTTCGCTCAGGTCGCCGATGTGGCCATGCTGGGGGAGAGCACTCGCAAGTACGCGGTGAATACCGCGACTCCCCAGAAGGTGGTCAGCCGGTTCGAGACGGACGGAAACGGCGACCGCAGGCTGACCATGTTGTTCGAGGCTGGCGCACGCTGCACGCTCAGTGGCAACGGACAACAACAGGTGCTGACGGAGTTCCAGGTGCGGGCGAAGGAGTACACCGTCGGCTCGGGCGGCGATGAGGCCATGCCGGGCACCCTGCCGCCCAGCAGCGCCTACACCTATTGCGTCAACCTCTCGCTCGTCGAGGCGGATGCGCTGGTGTCGCCGAACGGCGCTCCGCCCACGATGGAGTTCAGCAAGCCGGTGGTGACCTACGTGCGGGAGTTCCTCGGCGTACCGGTGGGATCGATCGTGCCGTCGGGAGCCTACGACTTCGTGACCGGAGCCTGGGTTCCCTCGGAGGACGGCGTGGTGGTGCGAATCATCAACCGCGGCCAGGGCGTCGCCAACCTCGACACCGACGGGGACCATGAGCCTGATTCCGCGGCCCGCTACGAAGCGCTCGGGGTGACGGCCGTCGAAGCCGAGCAGATCGCGGCCGAGTACGCATACGAGGATGTGCTCTGGCGCGTTCGGCTCGACCACTTCTCCCCTCATGACTACAACTTCAACCAGGCGGCCGTGGCCACGGCGCAGGCGCAAAGCCCGGCGGGCGTCACTTCGCTGGGCACGGTGATCACCGACCCCGAGCTGACCTGCGCGTGCGTCATCGAGAACGAGAACCGCGTGCTGGGCGAGACCATTCCGATCGTGGGGACGCCCTACTCCCTGCACTACCGGAGCTCGCGGCAGCCCGGGGACGTGGCCATGCGCTGGCTCCACATTCCGCTGCTCGGGGCCACGCCACCGGCCGACCTCGTGCGAGTGCACGTGACCGTGGATATCGCGGGCCGGCGGTTCTGGCGCATCTTCACCGTCGCCGAGGCGGGCACGCCCTGGGACTGCAAGGACTGGGATGGGACGGACGTCTACGGCCGCGCCGTGAATGGAAGCGTCCCGGCGACCGTTCGCCGGGGCTATGAGTTTCTGCAGGAGATGCGTGTTTCGGGCGGAAGTCCAGGCCCCGGGTGGTTTGGCAACTCGAGCGAGCCGGGCTCCGAGAGCATCACCGCAGGTGGCGACCGTGCGGTGGGGCGGATTCTGTGGACGACCCAGAAGGTGGCGGTCGGCGTGCCCAGCATGGCGGCCGCAGGGCTGGGCGGCTGGACGATCAGCCCGCACCACATCTACGACCCCAACGGCATGGGCATGAAGTACCGGGGCGACGGCTCGCTTCAGCGAGGTACCGGTCAGTTCCCCGTGATCAAGGCGTGGGCGGGCACGGGCGTCAGCTCGGGACCACTGGCCGAGGGGTTCCCTCTTCGCGGAATCAGCATAGCGCCCTCGGGGCAGATCTCGGTCGGCCCGGACGGTGCCGTGTACATCGCCAACGACTCGGACTCCCCGGACAGGATCCTGCGCATCTCCGAGAGTGGTGGAATCGAGCGAATCGTCGGCGGAGGAACCGCCGCATTCACGAGCGGGGTGCTGGCCCTGTCGCTTTCGCTGACCTCCCCGAGGAGCCCGCTCGTGGCACCTGATGGCTCGATCTACTTCATCGAGACTGCCCCCGGGACTCGCCGCGTCTATCGCGTGTCGCCGGGCGATACGGCCGCCCGGCAAGTCTGGCACGTCGCAGGCAACCCGACCGTGGGGTTTGCGGACGACTCCCTTGCAACGACGGTGTCCATTGGCGAGCCCATTTCGCTCGCCCTCGGGCCAGAGGGGGTGCTCTACATTGGCGCACAGGCAGGCGTTGTCTACCGGGTGGGCACCAATGGTCGCATCACGCGGTACGCGGGCGGGGGCGCTGGTGCCTATGGCGCGACGGGTGCCGCGAGGGCGGTCAGGATCCATCCGCCGCTCGGGATGGTCGCGGATGCGGGTGGCAATCTGTACCTCACAGAGGCTGGTGGTGCTGGGGCCGTCGGCCGCATCCGCCGCGTCTCGCCGGACGGACTGATCTCCACCGTCGCAACGCTGCTGAACCTCGAGCCCACGTCGGTCGCTCTCGGACCGGACGGGCGGCTCTACTTCACCCAGAGCTTCGGAGTGATCAGCGGGCAGAAGTCCGTCTATCGCCTCGAGTCGGATGGCACGTGGAGCACAGTGGCCGGCGGAAACGCGCCGGGGCCGGGCGGGCACTTCAATACCCAGGATGGCGTGAGCGCGCGCGCCGCGCTGTTTTCGTCGTCCCTTGGCGGAATTGCGCTGGACGCGCGCGGCAACCTGTACATTGCCGAACTTCCGGGCGGCCTCCACAAGGTCTTCACGGAGTTCCCCACGCAGGTCCAGGGAGAGGTGGCGTTTCCTGAGGAGGATGGCCGGTCGGTGGACATCTTCTCGGTCGCCGGGCGACACCTGCGTACCGTCGATGCGATCACGGGGGACACGCTCTTCCTTTTCGGCTACGACCTGGACGGGCGCCTCACGTCCATCACGGACTCCAATGACGATGTCACGGTGATCCAGCGGGCCGGTGGCGCGCCCACGGGCATCGTTGCGCCACGCGGGCAGGTCACGGCGCTCGGGCTCGAGGGGAACTTCCTTCACACGGTCACAAACCCGGCCAATCAGAGCATCACGCTGGGTTACGAGAGCGGCGGGCTCCTGACCTCGCTGACGAACGCGCGTGACGCGACTTGGGCGTATCACTACTCCACCGCGGATGGCCGCCTCGACTATGAGGCGGCGCCAGCGTCAGGTGGGGGCCAGGACCTCAAGCACCGCGAGTTCAGCGAGACTCAGGTCAGTGCGACTCGCACCGTTACCCAGGAGACTCCCGAGGGCCGGGTCACGGAGTACGCGGTCACGCAGATGCTCGACGGACTTCGCCAGCGGCTGGTGCGGCGGCCGAACGTGTCCCAGCAGTACTCCGATACGCGCTTCCGAGCCGTCAGCCCGTATGGCCAGCAGGACTCCACGGCGTTCCGCACGGGCGAGACCTTCATCTCACGTCCCCAGCGCGATCCGAAGTATGGCTGGTGGGCGCCGGTGGATGCTTACCAGGAGGTGAAGCTGCCCGTCTCCGGCCAACGTCGCTTCGTCACGCGCACGCGCACGTGGAGCGAGTCGCAGTTCGAGGACAACACGTGGGTGAATGGCAAGCAGTTCACCTCGACGTACGACATCGCGCAGCGCCTGCTGACCACGAAGACGCCGCTCAACCGAACGACGACGGCCACGTTCGATATGGCGGGCCGCCCCACGCACGTCCTGGCGCCGGGGCTGGCGGAGGTGGTGCTCGACTACGACTCCTTCGGGCGCCTGTGGCACCTCACGCAGCTCTCACGATCGTGGACCTACGAGTACGACAACCTCGGCCAGCTGCAGCGTGTCCGCAGCGCCGCCGGTGACACCACGCGGTACGAGCACGACCCGGCCGGGCGCGTGACCGCACTCGAACTTCCCGGCGCCCGGCGCGTGGAGTTCGGCTACGATGCCGCCGGCAACATGCAACTGCTGCGGACACCGCGGGGCCATGAGCACGGGTTCACCTACTACCCGGTGAACCTGAACGAGCACTACGTCCCACCGACAGTCACCGGAGTGCCCAGCCCGATGACGGCGTACGAGTTCGATTCCGACCAGCTGCTGACGCGCTCGACGCGGCCGGATGGCGGCGTGATCGACCTGACGTACGAAAGCACCCCCAACTCGGGCCGGGTCGGCCGGATCGAGTTCCCCAACGCGGACCTGCTGGGCACTCGCGAGCGCACGGACTTCACCTACAAGCCGGACGCGGGCTCCGGGGCGGGGCTGCTCGCTTCGGCGAACCGCGTCGGCCATGCCATGACGACGTACGGCTACGACGGCTCGCAGCCGACGAGCGAGCAGTGGAGTGGCCGGGTGCAGGGGGCGGTCACACGCACGTACGACGAGTTCTTCCGGCCGGCCACGGAGACGGTGAGCGCAGGCTCGAACAACCGCACGGTGGCCTTCACCTACGACGACGACGGCCTGCTCACGGACATCGACGCGAGCGATGGCTCGTGGGTCTACGACCTGCACCGCAGCCTCGCAACCGGCATGCTGGACTCGACGCGCGTGCAGCCCACCGCGGGAGTTGCGGTCACGAGCAGCGCGGACTACGACGAGTACGGCGACCTGCGGAACCTGCGCTACGCGGTCGGCGGCGCGGAACTGTTCCAGCAGTCCATCCGCCACGACTCGCGCGGGCGCGTGGACGCCATTTCCGAGCGCTGGAACGGTGGGACGCCCACCGAGAGGACCTACAGCTACGACGCGGCAGGCCGGCTGAGCGCGGTGAGGGAGAACCTGGTGCTGCGCCGCGAGTACGAGTACGACGCCAACGGCAACCGGACGAAGGAGACGCGCCGGGCCGCGGACGGCAGCGTGGAGGTGGTCTCGGTGGGCGAGTACGACGCGCAAGACCGGCTGCTCACCTACGGCGCCGGCGCCGGCGGGCTCATGGACGGGCTGGTGGCCGGGGACTCCCTCGTGTTCGAGGGCTATCACGCGTACGAGTACACGGCGAACGGTGAGCTGAAGCGCCGAACGCTGCACGGCCCGGGCGGCACGGCGCCGGCGGACGCGTTCCGGTACGACGCGATGGGCGCGCTGATGCGTGCGGTGGTGCCGTCGGTCGCGGGCACAGAGACGCTGTCGTTCACGCTCGACGGCCAGAACCGCCGCGTGGCGGCGTATCGAGAGGGCGCGTTCGAACGCGGCTGGTTGTACGACGGCATCGCGGTGATGGCCGAGCTCTCGGACTCGGTGACGCTGCGGCACCGCTACGTGTACGGCACGCGAGGCCACGCGCCCGACCTGCTGTGGGACGCGGACTCGGCGGTCGTGTACCGGCTGATCACGGACCAGCTGGGCAGCGTGCGCGCGGTGGTGCGCACGAGCGACGGCGCCACCGTCCAGCGCACGGACTACGACGCCTGGGGCGAGATCACCGCGGAGACGAACGGCACGTTCCAGTCGCTGGGCTACGCGGGCGGGCTCACGGACCGCACGACCGGGCTGGTGCGGTTCGGGGCGCGGGACTATGAGCCGGGCGTCGGGAGGTGGACGTGCAAGGATCCGACGGGGTTCGGTGTGAGCTATGAGAGTCTGTATCTGTACGCTGGTGGAGCGCCGACTGTGTATACGGACGATGGCGGAGAAAGCTACGACAAACCCGACTGCGAGAGGTGGCGTTCGGAATTGATTAAGATCGCGAAGAAACTGAATGCGCGCTACAGGGAAATGGCGAATGCCTCCTGCCCGGATCGCGGACACAAGAAGGCTATTGAACAGCTGCTGCCAATTTATCGCAAGTTGAAGGACAGGTACGAACGCTACTGTGGGCCGATTCCCCCGGATGCGATGCTTGATATCCCCGCAACGTTGAAGCGAATCGTGCAGCCGTTTCTGGATGCGTATCAAAAACGCATCCAGCCTATTGGGCCTAGGCCGGTGGGGCCGTCGATTCCTGGAGTGCCTCCCGTGTGGGGGCCAATCCCGTACCCGGTGCTTGTGCCATGAAGACCACGGTGTCGAAGCGGCGGCTGCGGGAATTGCGCCGTATCGAGCGTGCTGCGGATGCCCTGCTGGCCCGACTCCTTGTTCACGATGATAAGGATCCGAAGATCTTCGAAGAAGATGATCGGAATGCCCTGCGTCGTGTGTTGTATACAGTTGCTGAAGCGGAGTTCGTATTCGCCAAGCTCAATACACTGAAAGACGCGCGACGACGAGGCGAAGTATCGGAGTGGTTGTGCGACTCCATTTGTTCGCGTATCGAGGACTACGCTATCGTCAAGCTGGTTGTGGAGTCAGTCTGCGGCCAGCCTGGCCAGCGCCCGGGCGTCATCCCGACGGATCTGAGAACCGTGGCACGACTGCACGGCATTGCGTGTGAAGGAATGCGTGATTCGCGGTGTGATGCGCGCCGGCTCTTGGCGCACCTGTTGCGGGCAATTCAACTTGAGTTGATATGGTTTGCTCTCATGTGGTAGCGAGGCCCATTCGGAAGGGCGATGTTGTCGCTGGATGTACATTCGTCGCCGTGTGGGAGCGGCGACCAATTGTCCCTCATGCACGCCCGCCGCTGCACGCACCACCGAAGTTGGCCCCATGGCTGGCTCCGTGCTGGTGGCGGCGGCGAGGGCGTAGGAACGGAAACGGCGCCAGCCGCAAGGCTGACGCCGTTTCGATTGCTTCGATAGCTCAGCGCACCGCCGCGGCTCCTCGCGGGGTGAACAGCAGCGGGTGGCGCGCCACGAACAGCGCCGCCTGCAGGCGATCGTCCAGGCCGAGCCGGTGAAGCAGCTGCGCCACGTGCTTCTTCACCGTGGGCTCGCTGATTCCCAGCGCCGAGGCGATCTCCTTGTTGGAGTGACCGTCGGCCAGCAGCGCCGCCACTTCGAGCAGGCGCGGCGACAGCTCGCGAATGGGCTCGCCCGACAGCGTCTTCTCGCCCGAGATGGCGGCGATGGTGCCGGGCTCGTACGACGCGCGTCCCGCGGCCACCGACCGAATGGTGGCGAACAGCGCCTTGGGGTCTGCGCTGCGGCGAACGGTGCCCATGGCGCCGAATGCGGCCGCGATCTGCAGGCAGTCCGAACCGCCGCTGCACAGCGAGCGTCCCGGTGCGTGCGGCGTGTGACTGGCCAGCGGCGGGTTGAGCACCAGGCAGTCGCTCCAACCGCGTTCGCTCATGGCGACCACGCCCAGATCGGGAATCGCGCGGCGGATTTCGGCGAGCGCGCTCTGCTCGCTGGAAGACGGCGTCGTCAGGGTAAGCACGAGCACGTCGGGGTCCAGCTTGCGGCACTGCGCGATGGCTTCGGTGGTGTCGGCCGCTTCGCCGACCACCAGGAAGTCGGACTCGGCGCGCAGCAGCGCGGCGATGGCCGCGCGATCGATGGCGGCGCCGTCTGCGACCACGATGCAGATGGCCGGTGTGCCGCCCTTGGCCGGTGCGGACGGCGTGGCGGAACGGGTGGCCTGACGGGTATTGCGACGCGTGCGGGGAATGGTCTTCACGTCAAAGCTCCAGGCCCTCGCGGGGGCACGATTCGTCTTCGTCGGTCGGTCTACTGCTCTGTGACGGATACAGCATGCGCCCGGCCACATAAGTGTGT
>JADLGX010000389.1 GCA_020849095.1 Candidatus Eiseniibacteriota bacterium | reverse complement strand
GCCAAGCCGGCGGCACCCGAACGCGCGCGCCTTCTGTGGATCTTCCTCGACATGCGCGTGGACACGGACGGCAGCGTGATGGCGGATGGCCTTCGCGCGAAGATCGGCCTCGGGCTCAGCCTCGACGGACTCGCGAACGGGTTGATGGCGAGCCACAAGTAGCGGTCGCGAGCCCGATCCACCGTAGCGAGACCGCCACAGGACCCGACAGCGGTGAGTCCGTGGCTCGACGTAGCCATGACGGCGGAGGCGAGACACGGCCTCAGAGAGGCGGAGCAGGATGCGGAGCCGAACGTGCCGCGGTCGGGTCCTGTGGCGGTCTCGCGGCGCCTGAGCACTCACCGCCGTCGGGCCCCACGGCTGGCTCGCTACGACTGCTCCGCTCGCCTCGGGTGCAACTCCGTGTCCGCTTTGGGCGTAGGCATGCCCTCACGCCCACTCCCGGAGGCTCCCCGTGCACCTGGTCATCGAAGGCGTCGGTAAGAAGTACCCCAGTCGTGGTTGGGCGTTGTCCGAGTTCTCGCTGACGCTCGCACCCGGACTGACGGGGCTGCTGGGGCCGAATGGGGCGGGGAAGTCCACGCTCATGCGGATCCTGGCGACGATCACTCGGGCCTCTGCGGGGCGCGTAACTTGGGACGGCGTGGACGTTGCCAAGTCGCCCGATTCGCTTCGCTCCGTGCTGGGGTACCTGCCTCAGGACTTCGGCGTGTATCCGCAGCTCTCCGCGATCGAGTTCCTGGAGTACCTGGCGGCGGCCAAGGGGCTGGATTCGCGCAGCGCTCGCTTGCGCATCGCTGAGCTGTTGGAACTGGTGCACCTCACGGATTCGGCTCATCGGCCACTGGGCGGGTACTCGGGTGGTATGCGGCAGCGGGTGGGGATCGCGCAGGCGCTGCTCAATGATCCGCAACTGCTGATCGTGGACGAACCGACCGCGGGGCTCGATCCCGAGGAGCGGGTGCGGTTTCGCAACCTGCTGGGTGAGCTGTCGGGTGAGCGGATCGTGCTGCTGTCCACGCACATCGTGTCCGACGTGGAGGCGACGGCTTCGCGGATCGCTCTGCTCTCGTCGGGCAAACTGGTCGCGGAGGGCACGCCCGAAGCGCTGCTCGCACGCGTCGAAGGCAAGGTGTGGGAACTGGCGGTCTCTCCCGAGCACCTGGACGACGCGCGGCGGCTCTGGCTGGTGGGCGCGGCGCTGCGGCGCGGCAGCGACGTGCTGCTGCGCGTGGTGGCAGACGAATGCCCGCGGCCCGACGCCCGCGCCGTGGCGCCGTCGCTCGAGGACGCCTACCTCGCGCTCGTGCGCGAAGACCGCGCGAACGCCATCGCGGGTGCGCGAGCATGAATCCTTCCCGGATCGCCCGCCTGGCGCTCGCCGACATCCGCGAACGCACGCGCCGCACGGGATATCTCGTTTCCGTCGCGGTCATGGTCTATCTCGGGCACGGCATGCTGCCGGCCAACGGCTCCACCTATCGCACGTTCGTCCTGAGCGAGTCGTACCGCCCGGAGTACGGCGCCGCGTGGGTGGGCACGCTCACCGCGCTGCTCACCGCGATCTACTTCCTGCTCATCGGGCACTACCTGGTGAAGGGCTCGATCGAACGCGACCGCCACACGGGCGTGGGGCAGGTGCTCGCCGCCACGCCGCTCGGCAAGTTCGAGTACCTGTGGGCCAAGACGCTCAGCAGCGTCGTGGTCCTCCTGTCCATGGCGGCGGTGGCCGCCGTGGCGGCGATCGCGACGCAGCAGCTGCTGGGCGAGGACCGCGGCGTGGACCTGGTCGCGACGCTGCTGCCGTTCCTGCTCATCACGGTTCCGGCGGCGCTGTTCGCGTCCGCGAGCGCGGTGCTGTTCGACAGCATGCCGCTGCTGCGCGGCGGACTGGGCAATGTCGTCTGGTTCTTCGCGTTCGCCATGCTGATGGCGGTGGGCGGGCTCGACACGCCCGGCGCCAGTGCGTGGCGCGACGTGACCGGTTCCCACATGGTCACGACGCAGGTGTTCGACGGCCTGCGCGCGTACGACCCCAGCGCCACCGCCAAGCCCGGCGACATGAACGTGGGCGTCAACGTGAACCCGAAGTATCGCGGCGTCATGCTGAACACGTTTCCGTGGAAGGGCCTCGCCTGGAACGCTGAGGCGGTGGGTTCGCGAATCCTGTGGAGCGTGCTCGCGGTGGCGCTGGTGGGGGCCGCGGCGCTGCTGTTCGACCGGTTCGAGAACGCGCCCCGTTCGCCGCTCGCCCGCGGCGTGGCGTTTCGCTGGCCGTTCGCGCGCGTGTCCCGCCCGGCCGGCGCGCCGCGCGTCGTGTCGGCGGCCGCGCTCACTCCGGCGCGCCGTGGCATGACGTTCGTGGGCGTGCCGCGCGCCGAACTCCTGCTCGCGCTGCACGGCCAGACGTGGTGGTGGTGGATCGGAATGGTGGGGCTGCTGATCGCGCAGTCGGTCGCGCCACTGCCCCACGTGAAGCAGGGCTGGCTGCCGGTCGCCACCTTCTGGCCGGTGTTCGTGTGGTCGGCATCCGGCCAGCGCGAGCGCCGGGACGGTGTCGCCGGCGTGCTCTTCGCCTGTGAACGCCCGGTGTCGCGCCTGCTGACGGGCGGCTGGCTCGCCGGGGTCGTGGTGGGACTCGCGGTCGGCGCGCCCTCGCTGCTGCGCTTCGCCGCGGCGGGCGAGTGGGCGCCGTTCCTGGGCTGGCTGCTGGGCGCGGCGTTCGTGCCGGCGCTCGCGCTGGCGTTCGGCGTGTGGAGCGGCAGCTCGCGCTTCTTCGAGGTGCTGTACCTGTTCCTCTGGTACATCGGGCCGATGCACGCGGTGGCCGCGCTCGACTACACGGGCGTCACCGCCGCGCGTGGCCCGGGCGTGTGGGCGGCGTACGGCGTGCTGACGATGGCGCTGTTCGCGACCGCGTGGGCGGGCCGGCAGCGGCAGCTTCGGGCGTAGCGGCGCGTCAGAGCCTCAGCGCCATCACGATCTCGCCGTCCTCGACGGCACCCGTCGCGGCGAATCCGAGCTTCTCGTAGAACGCCCGCGGCTCGCCTTCGCCGGGCACGTACCCGAGCAGCAGTTCAGCAGCGCCCAGCGATCTCACGTGTTCGATCACGAGCAGCATGGCTGCGCGTCCGTACCCCCTGCCCTGGTGTTCGATCCCGATCAGGTAGCGCCACACGTAGTACTCCGTCTTTTCGGGCACGATGCTCAGCATGACGAACCCGACCGGCTCGTCGCCGGCGTAGATCGCGCGAAACCAGGCCTCGGGCGAAAAGTGGGCCTCGGCGATCGAGGCGGCGATCGAGGCGACGAAGCGGCGCTGCTCGGGCGCGACTTCGATTCGGCAGATGGGGCGGACAGTGTCGCGCGTGATCTCGCGCAGCGAGACGGAAGGGTTCGTGGGGGTCATGGGCGCACACTACCCATGCGCTTCGCGGCGGGGCAATCCGAAAAAACTCGCGGACCCCGCTCCACCAGGGAGCAGGGCCCGCGCGATGACGGATTGCCGCGGCGCTACTGTCGCTTGTACTCGGGACGCGCCGGGCGCTTGACGGGATTCTTCTGCAGTTGCTCCAGCGACCACTGGATCGCCTTTTCCAGCTGCAGGTCGCGGCCGTCCACCATGGACTCCGGCGTGTTCTCCACCTCGATGTCCGGGTCGACGCCGTGGTTCTCGATCATCCACTGGCCTTCGGTCGAGTAGATCCCGAAGTCGGGAATGGTCACCGAGCCGCCGTCCACGAGCGGCAGGTCGCGGCTGATGCCCACGAGACCGCCCCACGTGCGCTTGCCGATCACAGGGCCCAGGCCCTGCTGGCGGAAGTAGAACGGGAACGCGTCGCCGCCGCTGCCGGCGTATTCGTTGGCGAGGATGCACTTGGGTCCGTCGATGCTCTGGCCCGGCGTGCGGAAGCCCGCGCCGTCGCGCGCCGACCAGTACGTCCACGTCTTGCGCATGAGCCGCTCGACGAAGAAGTCGGGAATGAACCCGCCGCCGTTGAACCGCTCGTCCACGATGATGCCGTCGCGGTCCACCTGCGGGTAGAAGCCCTTGCTGAACTCCTGCATGCCGCCGACCGCCGTGTTGGGCACGTGCACGTACGCGATCCGCCCGTTCGTGGCCTTCTGCACCTTCTCGAAGTTGGACCGCACCCACGCGGTGTAGCGCAGCGAGGATTCGTTCGGGATCGGCTCGACCGTGACCGTGCGCGCCTTGGGATCGCTGGCCGAAGCGCCCACCTTGATGGTGGTCTGCTTGCCGGCGGTTCCGATGAACGCGGCGTACACGTTCTGCGGACCGCGCACGGGGCGGCCGTTCACTTCGAGCAGGTACTCGCCCTCGCGAACCGTGATGCCGGGCTGGCCGAGCGGCGCCTCGACCGGAGAGTTCCAGTCGCGCCCGCGATAGATGCGGTCGAAGCGGTACAGGCCGGTGGTGGGATCGAAGCCCCAGTCCACGCCGAGCAGGCCCACGCCGACCCGCCGCACCTCGGGCAGGTCGCCGCCGCTCACGTAGGTGTGCGACGTGGACAGCTCGCCGATCAGCTCGCCGAGCAGGTAGTTGAGGTCGGTGCGGTGCGCGACGTAGGGCACCAGCTGGCGATAGCGCTCGCCGACGGCCTTCCAGTCCAGCCCGGCCATCGCCGGGTCGTAGTACAGGTCGCGCTCGAGGCGCCAGGCCTCGTCGTACATCTGCAGCCACTCGCGGCGCGGATCCACCCAGGCCGTCAGTCCCGACAGGTCGAGCTTGCCGTCGCTGGGCTTGCGGTCGGCCGCCAGCTCCACGATCGCCACGGCGTCGCCCTTGCGGTACAGGATCTTCGCGCCGTCCTTGGACAGTGAATAGCCGCCGTCCACGCTGCCGAGCACGGTCTTGGCCTCGCGCTCCGCGAGGTCGTAGAAGCGCAGGCTGAGCGGCGCCTGTCCGTCCTCGTCTGGGGTGGCTTCCTGCGCGAGGAACACCACCTTGCCCTTGGTGGCGGAGAGCCCGAAGTAGCGGCCCGCGGGAACCGGCAGTTCCGCGGCGCGCTGCCCCATGCCGGCCAGGTCGATGCGCCAGCCGGCGTCGGCGGGCTTGTCCTTGCCCTTCGCCTTGTCCTTGTCGTCGCCCTTGTCGCCCTTCTCCTCGCCGCCGCCGGATTCTTCGT